>NZ_JASONN010000137.1:0-332 GCF_030217285.1 Pauljensenia sp. UMB3104
GAACAGGACGGGAGTGTCAACGATGGATTGCGCAATCGCCTGAGCTGAAGGAGTTGCGATAGCCAGGATCAGGTCGTGATCTGCTTCTGCGAACTTCGCTGCGATCGAAGTTGCGGTTGCCTGATCACCCTGGGCGTTCTGTTCGTCGAACTTCACGTTCAAGCCAGCGTCGGTAAACGCCTGCTTAAAGCCTTCACGTGCAGCATCGAGCGAGGGGTGAGTGGTGATCTGGCTGATGCCGATTGAGTATTCCTCAGACGCGCCGGCTGCTCCCGATTCGGATTTGGTCGATGCTGAGCCGGAGCATCCAGCAAGGACAAGGGCGAGCGCTG
>NZ_JASONN010000138.1:0-331 GCF_030217285.1 Pauljensenia sp. UMB3104
GCCTCTTCCTCGAGCACTCGCAGAACTGGGCGGGCGCGGGTATCTCGCTGACCTTCTCCGGTGACGGCGTGGCCGAGGCCGGGGACGCCCAGCAGATCACGGTCCCCGCTAAGTCGAACGCCACCGTGACCGTCACCGTGACCCCCGAGTCCGAGTTCGCGGCCTTTGCCTCGGAGAACGCCCCCAAGGGAACCTTTATCGACGGCGCCGTGACCTTCACAAGCGAGGACGGGACCCCGAGCCTGACCGTGCCCTACCTGGGCTTCTACGGCTTGTGGGGAGCCCCGAACGTCTTCGATGGCAAGTGGTCGGATAACGAGACGACGCCCGT
>NZ_JASONN010000139.1:0-330 GCF_030217285.1 Pauljensenia sp. UMB3104
GTGCGCGTCTGCGTCATCCTGGGTTTCGTCCTCACCGGAAGTATGTTGTACCTGCCGCCGTTGGCCTGGCTTGCCAGCTTTTTTGATCCGGACGGTAACCCGCCCGCAGTCGCCATAAACTTGGCCTTCCTCTCCGCGCTGCTCTTCGTCGCCCCGTTCGGCATGCTTGCGTTCCTGTGCGCCCTCCTCGTGCGCCTCTTCGAGAAGGGCACAGAGAGGGATCAGGAGCGCTCAGAATGACCATGCGCGTACCGCACGAGGTCACGTGAGGTTGCCCCGGCCTAGTCGTAGGTCGCAAGCACCCGTGCCTCCCGTCGGGCACAATGGACC
>NZ_JASONN010000140.1:0-330 GCF_030217285.1 Pauljensenia sp. UMB3104
TCCAGGTGGCGCAGAACTGGGTCGCCACCAGCGGCCAGCCAACCTTGATTGTGGTAACCGCTGATCACGCGCATACCAGCCAGATCACCAGCGGGGGCACCGAGACATTCGGCCGCACCACCAAGCTGCGCACAGCCGATGGCTCCGACATGGTGATCAACTACGCCAACGCTGGAAGCAACGACGATGACGTGGCTCTCGGCGGCCAGGGACACACCGGTGCGCAGCTGCGCGTCGCAGCCTCCGGTCCGGGTGCTGAGAACGTTGTGGGTCGCACCGACCAGTCCGACCTGTACTACACGATGATCAATGCTCTTGGCTTTGATTCCG
>NZ_JASONN010000141.1:0-329 GCF_030217285.1 Pauljensenia sp. UMB3104
GTCCACGACCACGCTTGCTATTACCCTGATCGGCTACTCCGCAATGGCGGGCGCCGTCGGCGGTGGTGGTCTTGGACAGATGGCCATTAACTACGGCTACAACCGTTGGCAGGACGACGTCATGATCGCCACGGTTATTGCGATCATCGTGATCGTCCAGCTGGTTCAGATGATTGGTGACATGATCAGCCGACTGGTGGATCACCGCTGAGTCGACCACCAGTCGGGCAACCGGCAGGCCAGCACTGTTCAATCAATCGTTTCACATCGACTGACCATTCAGTGGTCTATTTCGTTACACAGTCTTCATACCCGGACGTCTGTGCTCC
>NZ_JASONN010000142.1:0-329 GCF_030217285.1 Pauljensenia sp. UMB3104
TCCTGGTTACCGGCGAGCGCGTCATCCCTACCCCCGCCCGCGACAAAGCCAATGCGGGTAAGGCCTCCCAGTTGCCGCGTTTTCCCTGGTGGGCAGTCATTGCAGCGGGGACTTTGGGGGCCGTGGCCACCTTCCTTACCAGGGAAGTGAGGGCGGCCAGGCGCGACGCCTGCTAAGCGTTAGGCCTTCGCAGCCGGGTACCCTGGCGGTCGGGCGCTAGTCCTTAGTGGTGGAATGGTTGCCATCGCACCACTGGTCGGCGGGCACAGATGCCTTCACTTCGTCGATGTGTTTGCCACAGCCTTCCCAAGTAATTTTGCCGCAGATCT
>NZ_JASONN010000143.1:0-328 GCF_030217285.1 Pauljensenia sp. UMB3104
ATCGACAAAAATATAAGGAAATTGCCTAAAATTTACTGAATAATCTGTATGTATTTAATACAGAAAACGTATCTGTTTAGTACTTAATTTGTATGTAATAAGCGCGTATAAATTTATGTATAGTATTGTTATATCAAGCTTTCTGTGTATGTATAAAGACTGTATATTTTTGAAAAATCGCTATCACTTGTCTGTATAAATTATGTAAAAAAGAATCCCTTTGGCTCAGCCAAAGTAAGCAAAATCTAGGTGCTTTAGTACCAGCTTTTGCTATCAGGGATTCCTTATGCTCTTTCAAATAATTGGGACAATTTTTTGAAATCAGAGG
>NZ_JASONN010000144.1:0-328 GCF_030217285.1 Pauljensenia sp. UMB3104
GTCCTGTGTCGAGCCGTCAGATTTCAGTGGTTGTGTCTCGTAGCCGAAGGACGCGCGCGTGGATTCGCGGACGTATACGTTGACGGTGACCCCATAGGTTGGATTCTCCGCAACAATCCGTGTTTCATTTCCGTCCTCTACTGTTTTCTTTTCTGTTGCCCGTATTGTGAATCCGAGGGGTGCCAGATGGGATTTGACGACGGCCTGCACTTTGTGCGCATCGTTCTCGACAAACAAAATCGTAGGGGACGTGAGTGTATAGAGTTGCGTGTCGCGTACCGGCTGGCTGGAGATAAAGTCCCAGCTTTGGCGTTGGCTGAAGTTACTC
>NZ_JASONN010000145.1:0-328 GCF_030217285.1 Pauljensenia sp. UMB3104
GTGACAGAGTTACCAAAAACCCATCATAGCGTGCAACCGCCTACGCGCCACCGGGTATGCGAACTTCTTTCGTCGAGTCCGCATACCCGGTGCGTCGATAGTCTCATTCGAGGCCTTACTATCCGAATCGAACATCGAACTGGGGCTTGCCCGACGCGTCCAACTCGGGGATTCCGTCCTTATCGGTCTTCAGCTTCGCGGTCACGCGAAACGTCATGTCATGCCGCTTCGACCCGCTCAAGGTGCCCTGGATCGTGTACGTCGGCTCGGCGACGTACACACCCACATCCGCCACACTCACGGTCGTGGGCATCGTCTTGAGCTCCAG
>NZ_JASONN010000146.1:0-327 GCF_030217285.1 Pauljensenia sp. UMB3104
ACTGCCTGGGTATCGGCGGACATTCGGGACTCGCGCATGTTCTTAGAGCTACGTGATAGCGAGGATAATCATGCTATCGACGTCACTCAAGGCGGGCCGCTCGAAGGTGTCCCGGATTCGCGTAATGGGAATCCCCAGTATCTTATTGGCGGGTTTGAGATCCCCACGGAGTGGACCAAAATCGGGTGCCGCTTCCGGGTAAACCCGGCCAGGGGGTATCACCTTGGTGCCTTGTATGTGAATCACAGCTCTAGTGATACGTGGGCGTACCAGGCTATCGCTGGGATCTCGATAACGCCGATGGTGGGTTCAACCCTGATTGAGGGT
>NZ_JASONN010000014.1:0-50061 GCF_030217285.1 Pauljensenia sp. UMB3104
GCGGTCACCGTGATCATCATGAGCGCGCACAGGTGAGTGGCCCTCCCCCACGCACCCACACGGCCCCGGCGCGCGAGGACGTGCCGGAGCTGGCCCCCGCTACTGTGTCGTCGGACGTCGAGCGCGCCCAGATGGCGCGCATCAAGGCGATCGCGGACGCGGTCGATCAGGCTGCGGCGGGCACGTTCTGGCTGGCCACGCAGATCCTGTTCGACCCGGAGGAGGACATGGACTGGCGCATCGTCGCCCTCGTGGACGTGCCCGCCTCGGACGAAGCGAACCTCGTCGCCCTGGCAACGATCACGGTCGGAGCGCGGTAGGGCACATTTCAACAATGCACTGATGGTACATGTTTTGAGCTGATACAGATTTGACGCTCACCAGCATTGACGTAACAACTCTTGCGCGGCAATACCCCAAGCAAAGACAAATGCAACTGTTACAACAGTTTCTACAACGAATGATGTGACATCATAAGGTTTTTCAGAAAGTAACGGACCTTATATTTCAGATCAACAACCTGAACGGCAAGATATCGCCTAACTTTTGAATTTAGAATATTCAGGATCCTATCATCAATTTCAACATGCGAACTAATAGAATCAGCCCGCAATCGAATCTCTGACAACAGGCCTCCAAGACCCATCGATCTCTGACTATCAGGAAGGAGCCAAGCACCCAAAGAGCCTCCATCTTTAATCAATATCGATCGAGACCTAGGATCAATTTCAACATTGTCCAGTAGGCCAACATCAAGAAACCAGCGGAACACCTTAATCACATCAGGCCTCGAAGACTTATAGAAATAACGCCACACATCACCCTGAGCCTCTTGCACATACGCTTCCAATTTCGGAAGTCCTATGCACGCAAACTCAAGGCGCCTATGATGTCCATTTTGCGACACAAAGTAAACCTTGCGTCCCCCAGGAAATGGATATTCATCTAAATAGAGCTGATCCATTTCGCGATACAGCGATTCAGCGTCAGCTCGTTTTTCAACAGCATACTCAACAATTTCTTCAGGGGAATGATGATAGGGAGTAAAGTTGGAGTCAACATAAATTTGCGAGCTATTCACCCACTTTCGGAGATGCTTTCTACCCCCCTCAACATACGGCATGCAATAAGGCTGCATCATCTTACGTTCGAGCTGCTCGCGTAAGCGATCCTGATAGAGCGATTGAGCCTCACTATCGGATCGACGCGCCTCTCGCGCACATACCTCTCGCAACTCGTCCAACATATGCCCTCAGCTTTCCTCTACATCATCGAAACTATCTACAGTTTCATGTGTCAATTCTATTCGAGCCCGCCTTGCGGATCAGCCAGTCCGCGCCCGCGAAGAGCGCCATGAAGAGCAGGGCGCCAATCAGGATCGCCACGATGTTGATGGCGACCTGCGCGTAGCCGATGCGCCACACGTTCACGAAGCCGTACGGGTACTGGTGCGTGAAGGAGCCTCGCACGAGCGTGTACGCCACCCACGCGACCGGGATCAGCAGGGCGCGCCCCAGCGTCGCCCACGTGATACCGCCGCTCGGTCCCGCGAGCGCAGCCGTACCCACGAAGGCGGCGGGAACGACGATGTGCTGGAGCGGGTTGGTGACGAGGGCGTAGCCGGAGAGCACCTCGTAGGGGCCGATGAGCGTCGCGTAGACGATCGCGGTCACCGTGATCATCATGAGCGCGCACAGGTGAGTGGCCCTCCCCCACGCACCCACACGGCCCCGGCGCGCGAGAACGGTCGAGATGATCGCAACCATGATGTTGGACAGCTCGGTGAAGTAGGACAGGCAATTGATGAGGCGCTCGGGGGCGCCCGCCCAGCCGTGGGGGGCACCCGCGAAGAGGCCCTCCTCGACGTAGGTCGGCGCAGCGTAACCATCAAAGGCCGTGATAATAAGAGTGGCGGCGACGCCCACCCAGGCGAGGGCAGCAACCACCCAGTAGGCGGCGCGCCCGCGGCGGCTTAGTTCAGTCATAGTCATCGTGTTTGATGATGACACAGCGGGAAAACGCAGTCACGGTAAGGGCGCAATTATCCCACGACCCGGTCATGCAGCTCCTTCCCCCTTATTCCCGCATGCAATTCGTTATTCGGATCGGCCTTGAGAGCCCAGAAACCGCATGATTTCAATACCTCTCCTTCAAACACTGAAGGAACAGCCGGGGAATTGCATGCGAAATTTGGGGCGCGGGAGTATCGGCGGCTGAGATGAAGACGGAAACAGGACGAAGCCGGGGCCGCACGCACGCTAGACGAGGCCGGGTCAGACCTGTGCGAGATCCGTGACCTCGGCGTCCGTCAGCTCGACGAGGTCGAGGGGACTCAGTTCGACGCTGAGGCCTCGGCGCCCGCCCGAGACGATCATGGTCTCGTGGTCCAGGCACGCCGAGTCGATGAACAGACGGTGCGAGGTGGTCTGCCCGAGCGGGCTGATGCCGCCCACGACGTAGCCGGTGCGGCGCTGGGCGACGGCCGGGTCAGCCATGGCGGCGCTCTTCGCGCCGGCTGCCTTGGCGATCAGCTTCATGGACAGGTGAGCCAGAGCGGGCACGCAACCGACGACGAACTCACCGGAGGGCTCCAGGCGCACCATGAGCGTCTTAAAGGCCTGGGTGGGGTCGATCCCCAGCTTCTCGACGGTCTCCTCGCCGAACGCCCGGGCGGCCGGGTCGTGCTCGTACTCGTGAACGGTAAAAGCAACGCCGGCCGCTGTGAGCGCCTCGATGGCGCGGGTGGGGCCACCGCCGTGATCCTTGCTGTGTTTACGAGCCATGACCCCAGTGTAGGACGCGTCAGAGGATGGACGCAGTCGGGTCGTCGATGACGACCTTGCCGAAGGGGAAGCAGGTGATCGGGATCATCTTGAGGTTGGCGATGGCCAGCGGGATGCCGACGATCGTCACGGCCTGTGCGGCGGCGGTGGTCACGTGCCCGATGGCCAGCCACAGGCCCGCAACCAGGAACCACACGATATTCATGAGGGCCGATCCGGCACCCGCACTGGGCTGGTCGACGACGCGCTTACCGAAGGGCCACAGCACGTATCCGGCGATGCGGAAGCAGGCCACGCCCGCGGGGATCGTGACGACGAAGATGCAGGCGACGACACCTGCGAGGAGGTAGCCGAGGAAGAGCGGCAGGCCTCCGAAGAGGAACCAGATGATGTTGAGCAGGGTACGCATGGCGTGTCCTTTCCTTGATCTGTGAACATTCTAGTCTGCCACACCTCGCGTTTCAGGTTCCCCTGAGTCGCCCCTGATTGGCCCCTGAAAGTTTCTCCGCGCGTACCATGAGGGCATGAGTATTCCCGAGGCCATCGCCGCTGCCCGCGACCGCATTGACCGCGCGACGTCCGCGTGCGGTCGCACCGATTCGGTGCATCTGGAGCTGGCGGTCAAGACGCGCACGCCCGAGGAGTGCCGCGAGGCCGCCGCCGCCCTGAGCGAGGCGGGCCTGCCGATCCTGCTCGGCCACAACCGCGTCCAGGAGGCGCGCACGACGGTGGAGGCGATCCGAGAGGTGCCCGGCGCGCACATCCACCTGATCGGGCCTCTGCAGTCCAACAAGATCAACCATGCGCTGTCCTGCGTGGACGCGATCGAGTCGCTAGACTCCCCTGCCCTGGCCTCGAAAATCGACGCGCGCGCGACCGGCACGCTCCCCGTGTTCGTCGAGGTGAATGTCTCGGGCGAGGCCACAAAGCACGGCTGCACCCCCTCCGACGTCGCCGTACTGATCGACGCGGTCGAGGCCTCGGCACACCTGCAGCTCGCGGGCTTCATGACGGTGGGCCTGAACTCCCCCGTCGAGGCCGACGTGCGCGCCGCGTACGCGCAGCTGCGCGGGATCAGGGACGAGGCCGCATCTCGCCTGGGCGTCGAAGAGTCGGACCTGGCGCTGTCGATGGGTATGAGCCGCGATCTGGAGTGGGCCATTGCCGAGGGGGCGACAATCGTGCGCCTGGGCACCGCGATCTTCGGCGCCCGCCGCGCCTGAGCGGACCGATCGTTCGCGCGAGCACAGCGCCGACTAGGATTGTCCGCATGATGACTGTTCTCGCCGGAATGTCCGCCGCGATCCTTGCGCTCGCCCCGATCACCAATCCGATCGGGGGTCTCGCAGCGTTCGCAGGACTCACCGCCGGCAATACTCCGGCTGCGGTGCGCTCGCAGGCGTGGAAGACAGGCATCTACGTGTTCGCCATCCTGACAGTGTTCGCGGTCAGTGGCTCGCTCATCATGCATTTCTTCGGCTTCGACCTACCCTCGCTGCAGATCGCGGGTGGCTTGGTCGTCGCGCACTCGGGTTTCTCGATGCTGGAAAACAAGCGCCGTGCCACCCACGAGGAGGCGCAGCACGCGACCTCCAAGCCGGACGTGTCCTTCTCCCCCATGGCACTCCCCCTCATCGCGGGGCCCGGCTCGATCGGCGTGGTTATCGCGCTGGCCGCCCGCAACACGGCCATCGGTTTTCATGTCGGCATCGTCCTGGGAATCGCGGTAACAGCCGCCGTCATCGCGCTGCTACTGCGCTACGGCACGCCTTGGATCGACAAGCTGGGTGCCACCGGAGTCGGCGCGATCGTGCGCATCATGGGCTTCCTGATCCTCGTTATCGGCGTCGAGCTCATCATCCACGGGGTGCGCGCGCTCCAGCTCTTCTAAGCGAAAGCCCGCCCCGGCCTCGTCGAAACGACTCCGGAGCGGGCAGCCACAGAAACGGGAGCGCTCAGGGGATGCGGTGCACCCACTCCTCGCGCGCGAACTTCGTCTCGCAGCGCTTCCGTGCGACCTCGAGATCCGCCTCGGTGATGGTGCCGACGCTTGCGTTGTACTTCTCCTTGAAGTGGTCGAAGAACACCTTCAGGATCTCTTCGCGGGGAAGCCCCGTCTGGGAGCGCATGGGGTCCACGCGCTTGACAGCGCTGCGGGTGCCCTTGTCGCGGATCTTCTCCATGCCGATGCGCAGGACCTCGTTCATCTTGATGGCGTCGATGTCGTAGGCCATGGTCACGTGGTGGACCATGTAGCCGTTGGCCCAGCGCTTCTGCGCGGCGCCGCCAATCTTGCCGAACTCGGAGGCGATGTCGTTGAGCGGCACGTACTTGGCCTTGATGCCCAGCTTTTCGAGGACCTCCATGACCCACTGATCGAGGTAGGGGTAGGCCTGCTCGAAGCTCATTCCCTCCACGAGGGCGGTGGGGATGACGAGCGAGTAGGTGATGCAGTTGCCGGGCTCCATGAACATGGCGCCGCCACCGGTGACGCGCCGCGACACGGTGATGCCGTAGCGATCCACGCCGTCCTGCTGGATTTCGTTCTGGTAGGACTGGAAGGAGCCGATGACGACCTGGGGGCCGTTCCACTCCCACAGGCGCATGAAGGGCTTGCGACGCCCCGCTGCGACGTCTTCGACCAGGGTTTCGTCCATGGCGACGTTGATCATCGGGTCGACGACGGGGCCGTGGATGACGTCGAAGTCGATGTCGTCCCACGACAGGGCGGCGCCCAGCGCGCGGCGTACGGCGATGCCGACGGCCTCGGGGGTCACGCCCATGAGGGTGTCGCCCTCGTGGAGGGCCCCCTCCACGCGCGCGGCCAGATCCTTCGCGCTCGAGGAGGCCGGGGCCCCTTCGAGGGACGCGGTGATCCGGGTGAGCGCGTCGTCGGGGTCGAGGAAGAAGTCGCCCGACACGCTCACGCGCGCGAGGCGTTCCTCCTCCACGTCGGTGTCGACGACGACGAGCTTCCCTCCGGGGACTTTGTACTCTCCATGCATGCCCACGATTGTAGGCGCTTCGCTCACGCCCAGTCGGGCAGGACGCGCACGCCGCCCTTGTCGGCGGATGCGGCGAGCATGCCGTAGACGCGCAGCGCGTCGGAGACCTGGCGGGGGCGAGGCTTGGAGGGCTTCCAGGGCGCGGCGCCCTTTTCGGCGCGGCGGCGCTCGAGCTCCTCGTCGCTCACGTTCGCGCGCAGGATGCGGTTGTTGACGTCGATTTCGATCTCGTCGCCGGTGCGCACGAGGCCGATCGCGCCGCCGGCCGCGGCCTCGGGCGAGATGTGTCCGAGGGAGATGCCGGACGTGCCGCCGGAGAAGCGGCCGTCGGTGATGAGCGCGCACTTCTTGCCCAGGCCCAGGCCCTTGAGGTAGGAGGTCGGGTAGAGCATTTCCTGCATGCCGGGGCCGCCCTTGGGGCCCTCGTACAAGATGACGACGACGTCGCCTTCCTTGACCTGCTTGCTGAGGATGGCCTCGACGGCTTCCTCCTGGGATTCGACGACGAAGGCCTTGCCGACGAAGTGGAAGAGGGACTCGTCGATGCCGGCGGACTTGATGATCGCGCCGTTGGCGGCGATGTTGCCGTAGAGGACGGCCAGGCCGCCGTCCTTCGTGTAGGCGTGCTCGACGGAGCGGATGCAGCCGGCCTCAGAGTCGGTGTCGAGGGACTCGAACAGGTTGGCGGTCGAGAAGGCCTGGGTGGTGCGCACGCCGCCGGGGGCGGCGAGGAAGCGGTGCTTGGCCTCGTCGGTGGCGGTTCCGCTGCGCACGTCCCACGCGCCCAGCCAGTCGGCGAGGTTGTCGGAGTGGACGGAGTGCACGTCGCGGTTGAGCAGGCCGGCGCGGTCGAGCTCGCCGAGCAGGGCGGGGATGCCGCCGGCACGATGGACGTGCTCGATGTGGTAGGTCGTGGAGTTGGGGGCGACCTTGCACAGGCAGGGCACGCGGCGCGAGATCGCGTCGATGTCGTCGAGCGTGAAGTCGACGCCGGCCTCGTTGGCGATGGCGAGGATGTGCAGGACGGTGTTGGTGGAGCCACCCATGGCCACGTCCAGGCTCATGGCGTTCTCGAAGGCTTCCTTGGTGGCGATGGAGCGCGGTAGGACCGAGTCGTCCTCGTTGTCGTAGTAGGCGCGGCACATGTCGACGATGCGCGTGCCGGCCTCGGTGAAGAGCTTCTTGCGTTCGATCTGGGTGGCCAGGGTGGTGCCGTTGCCGGGCAGGGCCAGGCCGATCGCCTCGTTGAGGCAGTTCATGGAGTTCGCGGTGAACATGCCGGCGCAGGAGCCGCAGGTGGGGCACGCGTTGGCTTCGATGCTGGCCAGCTGGTTGTCGCTGACGGAGTCGTCGACGGCCATGACCATGGCGTCGATGAGGTCGAGGCGGTGTTCGACGACGCCCTCGACGGCGGCGCCGGATTCCATGGGGCCGCCCGAGACGAAGATGGTGGGGATGTTCAGGCGCATGGCGGCCAGGAGCATGCCGGGGGTGATCTTGTCGCAGTTGGAGATGCACACGAGGGCGTCGGCGCGGTGCGCGTTGACCATGGTTTCGACGCAGTCGGCGATGAGGTCGCGGCTGGGCAGGGAGTAGAGCATGCCGTCGTGGCCCATGGCGATGCCGTCGTCGACGGCGATCGTGTTGAATTCCTTGGCGACGCCGCCGGCTGCTTCGATGGCTCCGGCGACGAGGTCGCCCATGTTCTTCAGGTGCACGTGGCCGGGGACGAACTGGGTGTAGGAGTTGGCGATGGCGATGATCGGCTTGCCGAAGTCGCCGTCCTTCATGCCGGTGGCGCGCCACAGGGCGCGAGCTCCGGCCATGTTGCGGCCTTGGGTGGATGTTGCCGAGCGCAGCGGGCGACTCATGATGTGCCTTTCTTTTGCCTTGTAATGACTCAACAGTAGGAGCGTGAGCGCTGCGTTTCCGTGCGGGTTTCGTCTCATGGACGAGGCCGGGGCTCAGGTCGGGTGGTTTTCGCGCGGTATTCCGGGGGCTGTGGCGAGCGGGGTGCCGTGTCAGTGGGTGGACGCTTGCGGGCGCGAATGCGAGGAAAACGCAAGGGGCGCGTGCGTGAATTAGCATCTTGCCAGATGAGTGGTTGATCGCATTGGTCACGGTGTGGACATTCGGCCTCGTTCTCGACGCGCGAAACGTAGGCTGAGGGCACAGTGAAGAGAAAGGACTGCGATGACCATTCGCACCACTCATGTTGGTTCCCTGCCCCGTACCCCCGAGCTGCTCAAGGCGAACGCCGCGCACCGCGAGGGTTCCCTGAGCGATGCTGATTTCACCTCTGTGCTGCAGGCCGAGGTTGATGGCGTTGTGAAGCGTCAGGCTGAGATTGGCCTGGATATCGTCAACGACGGCGAGTATGGCCACGCGATGCTCGACACGGTTGATTACGGCGCGTGGTGGACGTATTCCTTCTCGCGTTTCGGCGGTCTGTCCTTTGAGGACGTGCAGCGTTTCGATGTGCGTCCCCCAGCTGGCCGCGATGGTCGTCTGTCTTTCTCGTCGTTTGCTGAGCGCCGCGACTGGCAGCGTTTCGCGGACGCGTACGCGGATCCGGATTCGGGTATTCACATTGCGAACCGCAACCCGATTGCGTTCCCGACGATTACGGGTGAGCTGACCTACATCGGCGCCGAGGCCGTGGAGCGCGATATCGCGGGCGTGAAGCACGCGCTGGAGGCTGTGGGCAAGCCCGTGTCGGATGGTTTCGTGGCGGCGATTTCGCCGGGTTCGGCGGCTCGCGTGGCTAACGCGTTCTACGAGGATGACGAGGCCGTGGTGTGGGCGTGCGCGGATGTGCTGCGCGAGGAGTACAAGCGCATTACGGACGCGGGCCTGACGGTGCAGATTGACGCGCCGGATATCGCGGAGGGCTGGGATCAGATGAACCCGGAGCCGTCCGTCGAGGATTACCGCGCGTTCTCTCGCGTGCGTATCGACGCGCTGAACCACGCGCTGGAGGGCATTGACCCGTCTCTGGTGCGTTTCCACGTGTGCTGGGGTTCGTGGCACGGCCCGCACACGACGGATATTGCGTTCAAGGACATCGTGGATCTGGCCCTGCTGGTCAACGCGAATGGCCTGACGTTTGAGGCGGCGAATGCTCGCCACGCGCACGAGTGGACGATCTGGCGCGACATCGAACTGCCCGAGGGCAAGTACCTGATCCCGGGCGTGGTGTCGCACTCGACGAACGTTGTGGAGCACCCGGAGCTGGTGGCTCAGCGTATCCGCCAGTTCGCGGACATTGTGGGCGATGAGCGTGTCGTGGCGTCGACGGACTGCGGCCTGGGCGGCCGCATCTACCCGTCGATCGCGTGGGCGAAGCTGGAGGCTCTTGCCGCGGGCGCTCGTCTCGCATCGAAGTGATCGCCTGATTGCTGGCTTGGGGCGCGCGGGGTGGATGAGGATCCACCCCGCGCGCTTTTCCCAGGGTTTTCTCAGCCAAAGCTCCCAGTTCTTTGAGCTTGGCGTCACACAATGGATTGTGTGTTGCAGCCCCCGCTTCCGGGTCGGCTCGCCGCGGTGGGGATCGCACGCCGCGTCGGGGTCCGGGATTGGGGGCTGCGGCGCGTTTGGGGTCGTGCCCCTCAATGCGAGCGCCAGCTGTTCACGTTCTTTAAGGGCCGATAGGTACCGGCGCGTGATCGCGCCTACAATTGGTGTATGAACATCCTCGTGATTCAAAACGACCCGATCGTTCCGGTGGGTCAGCTGTCCGCCTTCCTCGGCGGTCACGAGGTGGTGCGCGCCTGGGAGGACCCGCAGCGCCTCCAGGACCTGGCGGCCGCTCCCCTGCCGGATGCCCTCATCCTGCTGGGTGGCCGGGCGAACGCCTACGACGACGAGGCCTGGCCGTGGCTGGAGGCCGAACGCGAGCTGCTGCGCCGCTGCGTGCGCGCCAACATCCGTGTGCTCGGCATTTGCCTGGGTGCCCAGCTGATCGCCGCGACCTTCGGCGGGCGAGTGAGCGTGGCAGACCCAGCGGGCCCCGAATACGGCGTTATTCCCCTGACGTGGGGCACAAACGACCAGGCGGGCGGCGGCGGAGCCGTCCCCCTGCGCATGGCCCTGGCCTCGACCCACACGGTGTTCGCCGACCACGGTGACGCCATCGTGGAGCTCCCCCGCGGCGCGCGCGAGTGGGCGCGCTCGGACAAGTACACGCAGATCTTCTCCTACGGCACTGCCCTGGGCGTCCAGTTCCACCCCGAGGTCACGCGCGAGACCGCGACCGTGTGGGCGGAGAATAACGACCGGGTCGACACCGAGGACATCGTGGCCGGATACGACGCCCACGAGGGCGAGCTGGCCTCCACATGCAAGACGCTCGCCGACTGGGTGTGCGGCGTCTTCTAAGGCGCAAACAGAATCGCAGTGCGGGCACCCCCACGCGGTACCCACACTGCGATTGACAAGCGGGCCTCGTCGCAGCGAGCGGAGATGAGGCCCGACTCTTATTTTAGAGGAAAAAGCCGCAGCTACAAGGCTTTTCCAGGAACCAAGACCACCACGTGGGACGACTTGACAACGCTCCCATTCACAGCCTCGTCACGGCGCACAACGCACCCGGTCAGGGGGCCGCGACCTGCACGAACGATCCGGTGCCGTACGCCCACACGCGGCGCTCAGCGGCCGAGATGAACACGGCCTGGCCGCG
The DNA here is from genome assembly GCF_030217285.1 of Pauljensenia sp. UMB3104. Lineage (NCBI taxonomy): Bacteria > Bacillati > Actinomycetota > Actinomycetes > Actinomycetales > Actinomycetaceae > Pauljensenia > Pauljensenia sp. UMB3104. Next base: position 10,467 of record NZ_JASONN010000014.1, read on the forward strand.
GCTCAGTTCCACGCTGTCCCCGCCCTGCTCCTCGCTCACGTGCAGGGTGACCGACCCGGAGGTCGCGATGACGATGCGCGGGCCCTCCCCGGGCACGGCGACCTCGTCCACGCGGGAGGTGTGCTTTCCGGGGGCCAGCGTCGTCACCGACAGCTCGAACTCCTGGGCGGGCGCCAGGAAACGGTCCGTCGTCGCCGAGGGGTGCTCGGGTGCCACGCGCACGGGCGGCAGCGCCGAAAACTCGGTGATCTCCACGAGCTGGGCGGAGTCCACGTACTTACCGGTCAGGCCCGCGCGCACGACGTTGTCGGAGGAGGCCATGACCTCGATACCCAGGCCCGACTGGTAGGCGTGAATCTGGCGCGGCGGAATGTAGACGGCCTCGCCCGGGCGCAGGGACACCGGGTTCATGAGGAAGGCGACGATGATGCCCGGGTCGCCCGGGTGCTTCTCCCCCAGGACGCTCACGAGCTCGTCGGTGCGCGGGGATGGGGACGTGCCCGACGCGAGGCGTGAGCGGCACGCGGCCACGAACTCTTCGACGCGTTCGGGGGTCGCCGGGGAGTCCTCGTCGAACAGCCACGTGGCCAGGGAGCGCAGGCCCCCACGCACAGTGGACAGCTTGAGGCGGTGACGCAGGCGGTCCGCGAGCTCGCCCTCCAAGCCGACGAGGAGCTGGCGTGCCTTGCGCGGCACGCGGAAGCCGACGAGCGCGCTGAACTCGGTGAGCGCGTAGATCATCTCGGGCTTGTGGTTCATGTCCCGGTAGACGCGGCGCGTGTCGGTACGCTCAATCCCCAGGACCTCCTCGCGCAGGTAGCCTTCGCGCGCGATCTCCTTCGTCGGATGCACCTGCAGGCTCAGGGTCTGCGCGGGGGCGATGATTTTCGCCAGGTACGGCAGGGTCGGCCCGAAGGCGTAGAGCAGGCCTCCGCCGAGCGCTCGCTTGGGGTCCTCGCCGATGTGCTCGGCGAGCGTGTGTCCATCCGTCAGCAGCGTCGGTCCGTCCGGGTGGGCGCCGAACCACACCTCGGACACCGGGTCGTCCCCGGCGGCGGCCCCCAGGAACTCGGGGATCGCGTTCGTGGAGCCCCACGCGTCAGCTTTCGTCCAGCCGATCAGTCTTTCCATAGGTTGAATCCTATCGGTAACGGGTGCGCACAGACACGGGGGACGAGGCCGTGGCCCCTCCTCCGCGCGCGCGTGCTTGTGTCAGGAGCTGGGTTGATCGGCGGTTTCGCGCGCCTCGAGGGCGGTGAGTGCTCCGCCGCGTGCACGGAGCTCGGCGTAGGTGCCGGTCTCCACGACGCGGCCCGCGTCCATGACGATGATCTGGTCGGCGTCGCGCACGGCGCTGATGCGGTGGGCAATCTCGACGATGGTGCGTCCCTGCGCGACGCGCGCGATCCCCTCACGCACGCGCGCCTCGGTGGCCGGGTCGACCTGGCTCGTGGCCTCGTCAAAGACGTAGATCGGGGCGTCGCGCAGGAGGGCGCGAGCCAGGGCCAGGCGCTGACGCTGGCCGCCCGAGAGGCGCTCGCCCATGTCGCCGACGACCGTGTCCAGGCCGTCCTTTTCCGTAGCCAGCCAGTCGGTGAGGTCCACAGCCGCGAGCGCGGATTCGAGGTCCTTCTCGGTGGCGTCGGGTGCGGCGAGCAGCAGGTTGGCGCGCAGCGTGTCGTTGAAGAGGTAGGGACGCTGGGGCGCGGAGGCGACCGTGGCGCGCAGGTCGTGCAGGGACACCTCGGCCACGTTCGTGCCGCCGATGGTGACGATGCCCGAGGCCGGGTCCCACGTGCGGGTCAGCAGCGAGGCCAGCGTCGACTTGCCCGAGCCGGAGGCACCCACGATGGCGGTGCGCTTCCCGGCGGGGATGTGGATGCTCACGCCGTCCAACACCGTGGGGGCGGGCGCGGGCGCGTCCTCGTTCGTCGGGTAGGCGAAGGTCACGTCGGTAATTTCGATATCGCCCGGGGTCAGGGGCTTGGGATCGGCCGTGTCTGCGACGACGGGCGCGCGGTCGGTGATCGCGAAGACGCGAGCGGCCGAGGCGAAGGCCTGATCGAGGTCCGCGGCGAACTCCTCGACCGCGAGGACCGGGCCGAAGGAACCCATGGCGATGCCGAGGGCGAGGCCCGCCTGGGGCAGCGTCAGCGTGTCGGCGAGCACGTTCGAGCCCGCGACCATGGCGACCGTGACGATGCCGAGGGCGACGGCGGCCTGGTTGAGGCCTCGTCGCAGCGCGATCCAGCGGCCCTGGGTACCCTGCCCTGAGGAGATGCGCTTTTCGATGGCGCTCATCTCGGCCTCGCGGCGTTCCTCGGCCCCAAAGGCGAGGACCTCACGCACGCCCTGCACCGAGTCGGTCACGTGGGCAGCGATCGCACCCCGGGCCTCGCGCAGCTCACGCGCCGCACGCGCGGTCGAGCCGGAACCCAGGAAGGGAATGACCGCGCCGACGATCAAGAGGAAGGGCGCCAGCACGGCGGCCAGCGTCCAGGACACGGCGCTGCCCATCCACACGACCGACAGAATCGGGACGATGATGGCCGTCGTGACGGGGGCGAGCGTGTGGGCGAAGAAGACTTCGACGCGGTCGATGTCCTTCGTCACGCGGTTCATGATGTCGCCCGAATCCAGGCGATCCGTACCCGCGGGAGCCTGGGGCTCAAGCTGGTCGTAGAAGTAGTTGCGCAGCATCGCCAGGGAGTGGAAGGCCACGAAGTGACCGGCGAACTGCTCGAGGTAGCGGGCCAGGCCCTTCAGCAAGCTCAGGCCAATGGCGCAGACAATGATCAGGGCGATACTCCACGCGCTCTTCCCCGACGCGAGGCCGGCGACGGCCCAGCCGCCCAGGGCGAACAGGGCGATGCCGATCATCAGGAAGACGATGCGGGCTGCGATGGAGGCCGCGAGTGGCGGCAGGACGCGCCGCGTGATCGACAGGAGTCGAAGAGACAGTTGCCTGCGGGTCATCGGATCGTTCCTTCCTGCAGGGTCGCGACGCGGTCGGCGCCCTTGATGGTGGCGTCTCGGTGAGAGATCGTCAGGGTCGTACGCCCGGCACACACGGTCTCCAGGGAGGCGAGGATCTCGCGCTCGGAGGCCAGGTCGACGTGGGCGGTGGGCTCGTCCAGGATCATGATCGACGCGTTCTTCAGGAAGGCGCGGGCGATCGCGATGCGCTGGGCCTCGCCGCCGGACACGGCCAGGCCTCGGGCACCCACGCGGGCGTCGAGGCCGCCCGGCAGGGTGTCGACGAACTCGCCCAGGTGGGCGGCTCGCAGGGCCTCGATCAGCTGGTCGTCCGTGGCAGCGGGGGCGGCCAGGAGCAGGTTGTCGCGCAGCGTGCCGGAGAACAGGTAGGTGGTCTGCTCGACGACCGCGCTCTGGGCGCGCACCCACGACAGGGGCGCGGTGGCCAGGTCGACGCCGTTGAGGCTCACGCGGCCGCGCGTGGGGCGCAGGAAGCCCTGCAGCAGCGCCGAGATCGTGGACTTTCCGGCACCCGAGGGGCCCGCGAGCGCGACGTGCTCGCCCTGGGTGAGGGTCAGGTTTGCACCTTGCAGGACCGGGGTGTCCTCGGTGTAGGAAAAGGACACGTCAGACAGGGCGATCTCGCCGGGGGCGGACGGGAGCGCGGGAACCTTCACGCCCTTCGCGTCGGTGACGGGAGGAGTCTGAGAAATGAACTTCTTGATCTCCTTGTTGGCCGCGATGCCGCCCATGCCGATGTAGAAGAACTGGCCGATGCGGTCCAGCGGGTCGAGCATGATCGAGGAGAGGAGCACGAGGGAGATGCCCTCGCCGACGCTGATCGCGCCCTGCTGGTAGCGGATGAGAGCCAGGGCGATCGCGCCGGTGATCATGCCGAGGGAAAAGACGGAGTCGATAACGAGGAGGATCAGCTGGTTACCGGCCAGGTAGCTCATGACCTTTGAGCGGACTTCCTCGGCGGCCTCGGCAAGGCGCTGACCCATGTCCTTGCCGGCGTTCATGAGGGCCAGGTCGCCCAGGCCCTGGATGGCGTCGAGTTCCTTGGCGGCGAGCTGACGCGAGGAGTGCCGGTAGCGCGAGGACACCGGCTTGAAGGCCTTGCGGAAGCCCATGACGCAGATCGGGACCAGCGGGATTGCGATCGCGAGGAATCCACCCGAGGCCGGGTCGATCGTGAGGGCGATGACGATGACGACGAGGATCGGGGTCGTCAGCGACGCAATCATGGGGGCCAGGAAGGTGCCCTTGTAGGCGGCGACGCGCTCGACGCCGTCGGTGGCGGAGTTGACGACGCGGCCCGCACGCTCGTTGGTGCGCTGCGAGGGACCCAGGGCGAAGACCTGACGGATCATCGAGTGACGCAGCGCGGGCTCCATCTGGTTCATCTGGGAGGCCCCCAGTGCACTGACCGCCCACGCGAACGCGCCCGATCCGAGAGCGCCGAGCACGGCGATCCACCACGTCGACCAGGCATGCCCATTGACAACACTGTCGATGCCCCAGCCGATCGCCAGGTATGCGGCAGCCAAGCAGAGAGCCGCTGCCCACGAGCAGACGACCACGATCGCGCGTTTCATCGTTCTCCTATCGACATGACGCACACGAGTACACAACCAAGGATAGCCTTAGTTAGGTTCTGACACCAGTGTCACTTTGGACCGTTTGCGGCGCGTAGTGACGCCCTGGTGAGCCATGTTCAGCCGGCGAGGGTGACTCCGCAATAGGCGATGGTGGCGACGAGGAGGGTGGAGAGCGCGGCCAGGGCGAAGGGCTTGAGGCCCACCTTGATGAGGTTCCGAATCTTGACGCCGCAGCCGAGTCCGAACATCGCTGCAGCCAGCAACCCTGTCTGCAGCAGCCCGCCGGTCGTCAGCACGAAGTCCGGCAGAGGGATAAAGGAACGCAGGAGCACCATGGCGATGAACCCGATGATGAACAGCGGGACGATGGGCGGCAGCTTCGAACTCGACCTCTGTTGACTGGGTTCGCCTGCCGTACGGCTGAGACGGCGCTCCCGGATGCTGAGGATGGCCACGACCGGGGCGAGCAGCAGCACTCGGGCGAGTTTGACGATGACCGCGACCGTGAGCGCTCCGCCGCCGATGATGCCTCCGGCCGCGACGACTTGCGCGATTTCATGGATGGAACCCCCGGCCCACATCCCGGCCGTCTCGGAGCCCAGGCCAAGCAGGTTCGTGAGCAGTGGGACGAGGGCAATCATCAGCGTTCCGAAGATCACCACGAGGGCGACCGCGGTGATGGTGTCTTCCTCGGCCTCGTCGTCCGGGTCGGTGACCCCTGCCGCGCCCGCCACGGCTGCCGCGCCGCAGATGGAGAATCCGCAGGCAATGAGCAGCGAGAGCCCGGATGGAACCCGCAGCAGCCTCCCCAGGAGAACGGTGCCGAGCAGACCGCCTGCGACAATGCACACGACGACGACCAGCATTGGGGCTCCGAGGTCGAGGATGTCGGTCAGTACCAGCTGGAGTCCGAGGAAGACGATGCCGGCGCGCAGGAGCTTTTTCGCGGAGAAGTCGATGCCGTCGGAGGCCGCTGCTGGCAGCCGGACGACGTTGGCCAGGAGTACGCCAAGCACGATCGCGATAATGAGCGGGCTGACTCCCGGCAGCAGCAGGCTGACCCCGTACGATGCTCCGGCCGCGGCCAGGCAGAGGACAAGCCCGGGCAGGAGCGCGCGGACTCGGGCAAGCAGCGTGTGTTCCGGTCGGGCAGTCGCAATGTTCTGTGTCTGTGTCTGTGTCATGCATCCATTGTTTCCTGGGACTCGCTTGCGCGAGTAGAGGCAGATACGGTCCGCTATACAAGTTATGCTTGTGGCTGGGAGGCGGAAGATGCACTACGAGCCGGACTTGGAGGCACTGCGAGTCTTGGCGCTCGTCGCGAAGGAAGGCAGCATGTCGGCGGCAAGCGCGCAGTTGGGCGTGAGTCAGCAGGCGATATCTCTGCGCATCCGGAACCTGGAAAAAGATCTGCGCATGCGACTGCTGGTGCGTTCCGCACGGGGCTCCCGACTGACTCCGACAGGCGAGCTGGTTGTTGGCTGGGGAACAACGCTGCTGACAGCGGCCGACGAGTTCTCGGATGCTGTCAACTCGCTCCGCACGGATCGCGGGAAGATGATGCGCATCGCCGCGAGCCTCACGATCGCAGAACACCTCCTACCGGATTGGATCGCCCGGTGGCGCATCTCTCACGGCAATGACGGCCCGGTCGTTCAACTCACAGCCGCCAACAGCAGCACGGTCGTCGAGGCCATACGCGAGGGAACCGCAGACCTCGGGCTCATCGAGACCCCTGTCGTTCCCGCCGGCCTCCGGTCGGTCACCGTCGCTTACGACACCATCGAAGTCGTTGTGCAGCACGGTCACCGATGGGCGAAGACCCGCCGGGTGTCCGTCCGTGAACTGGCGGGCACTGGGTTGGTGCTCCGCGAGACCGGCAGCGGCACCCGACAAGCGCTCGAGAACGCCCTCACCGAGGCGGGCTTTCCCCTCGCAGCCGAGCCCGCAGCCGTGCTGACGACCACGCTCGGCGTTCGCAGCGCGATTATGGCCGGCATAGCCCCCGGCGCGTTGAGCTCCCTCGCCGTGTCCGAGGACGCCCGCGCCGGCCGACTCGTGCGAGTTCGGATCAACAATCTCCAGATCACCCGCCCGCTCACCGCCATCTGGGCCGGGACGACTCCGCCCCCTCACATACGGGACTTCCTGGACGTCATCGCGCGAACTGACCGGTAACGACCAATTTTGCATCGCGACCACATAAAGAAGCCACGGCCTCGTGACAATCGACGAGGCCGTGGCTCCCTCAAGCAATCAAGCTCAGACCAGGCGGTACGTCCAGCCGTAGGGATCCTCGGCGCGGCCCCACTGGATGTCGGTGAGACGCTTGTGGATCTCGCGGGTCTTCTCCCCCACCTCGATCTCCACGTCGAAGTCGTCGCCAGCCAGGCGCGTGATCGGAGTGACCACGGCGGCCGTGCCACAGGCGAAGACCTCGGCGACCGCACCAGAGCGGATGCCATCCACGACCTCGGACAGGGCAATCTTCTCCTCGCGCACGTCCACGCCTTCGTCACGCAGCATGCGCAGGATCGCGCTGCGCGTGCCACCCTCGAGGATGACACCGGTGAGCGAGGGTGTACGGATCGTGCCGTCCGCCATGACGACGAACATGTTCATGCCACCCAGCTCCTCGAGGTACTTGCCCTCGTAGGTGTCCAGGAAGCAGACCTGGGAGAAGCCCTTGGCCTCGGCCTGGATCTGAGGCAGCAGGGAGGCCGCGTAGTTGCCGCCCGCCTTGGCGCTACCGGTGCCGCCGGGGCCAGCGCGGTGGTACTCGCGCTCCACCCAGATGGCCACGCCCGACAGCCCGCCCTTGAAATAGGGACCCGAGGGGGAGCCGATGACGTAGTAGTCGACGACGCCGGCGGGGTGGACGCCCACGAACTCCTCGGAGGCAAACATGAAGGGGCGCAGGTAGAGCGACGAGCCATCAACGTCAGGAACCCACTTCACGTCGGCGCGCACATAGTCCACGAGGGAGGCCACGAACTCCTCGCGGCTCAGCTCAGGCAGGGCCAGGCGGCGCGCCGAGTGGTTCAGGCGCGCGGCGTTGTAGCCGGGGCGGAAGGTCCACACGGAGCCGTCGGCGCGCTTGTAGGCCTTGATGCCTTCGAAGACGGACTGGCAGTAGTGGAAGACGGAGGCGCCGGGGGTCAGTTCAAGGGGGCCGTAGGGGATGACGCCGCGGTCACCCCAGCCGCCCTCGCGGGTCCAGCGCATGTGGGCCATGTGATCCGTGAACTTCTTGCCGAAGGCCAGGGTCGACATGATCTCGTTGTACTCTTCGGGCGTCGCCGGATGCGGGTTGGGGGTCAGGGGGAAACGACCGGCCAGCTCATCAGCGGCGGGAAGTACCTGGTCGCCGGCAGCCTCAAGTTCCGTGGGGGTATGCTGCGTCGATGCCATGAGGTCTCCTGTCGTGGTTTTTCACAAAGATGAAGCCAGAATATGCCCGCCGTCCGCAATGTGGCCGATTGATTTCGGCATGTGACCCACTCCCCCGCCCCCTGTGGACGTTCTCACCCCAAAGAAGACTCACTCGTAGTGGGTCCACATCCGCAGGACGCGAACGGTGCGCTCTTCTTCGAAGACCTCGTACACAAGCCTGTGCTGAATGTTGATCCTGCGGGAATACATACCTGCGAGGTCCCCGACGAGGCGCTCGTAGCGGAGAGGCGTCGCAAACGGATCCTCAGTCAGGATCTCGATGAGGCTCTGAGCTTTCGCCTTGAGTCCGCTGGCGGAGAGCTTCTTCGCATCCTCCGCGGCCTGCTTGGAGAAAACGACCCGCCACATCGCTACCACTCCACGTCATCGAGCGCATCGTCAAGATCTTCGCGAGCGGCTTCCTTCAGGCTATCCACCATTCCGGGAATTCCCTGCAGGTAGAGGGTTTCCTGAATCGCGGACCAGTCTGCCTCGCCAATGAGAACGGCGTTTCCACGACGGCCGGTGATCGTGATGGGGGTCGACTCCTCGTTCACGGTGTCGATGAGCCGGTACAGGTCCGAGCGGGCGGCGGTAGCACTGACAGCAGTCATGATTGTTCCTTTCCACTCCCATCATAACGTACGCTTTTACGTACGCACAGGCCTGTGCGCACGATTTCTGCCGAAAGGATACGATCAACGCATGACGACTTTGCCTGACTCCCTTGCCTCGGCCCTGCCCTCCCGCGAGCGCCGCTCCCCCGGACTGGAGCTGGAGGACGGGCGCTGGATGGCGGCCGCGAAGTCGGGCCTGTACGTGTTCGGCGCCGAGGCCTCGAACGACGAGGGAACGCCCACCCCCGAGGTGTTCCCCTGGTCCGACGTGGCGCGTGCGCGCTGGGAGGCCGAAGGCTCGCTCTTCGCCCTGGAGTGGGTGGACCCGGCCCGCCCGGCCCTGGCGGGACGTGGGACGGGCGACCCGGAGGACTTCATGCGTCATACGAGCGAGTTCGTGAACCGCTCGATCGTCCTGCACTCCCAGGTGGAGGTGGGCAACGGGACGACGGTGACGGCGTGGGTGCGCCGCGGCGAGAATGGGCTCTTCTCGGTCCTGACGGCCGATGGTCCCCTGGACGCCGACGGGCAGCGCGAGGCGGATGCCCTGGAGGCACGCGTGCGCGACGCGGTCGGTCTCGACTGATCGACGAGGCCGGGGATCCCCGTCGGGGCACCCTCCCCTCACCCGCGTCCTCAGTCCCCTCACCCGCGCCCACTCACTCGCACTCAGACGACAGCGGGACCCATCCTCACCGGATGGGTCCCGCTTCCGTGTTCAGACGAACGCCCGGAATCAGTGGATGACGTCGACGCGCTCGAAGGGGTCGAGGGAGAAGCCTTGCTCGAGGATCGCGCGGCTCCACTCGCGCGCGCTGAAGAGCGAGTGGTCGCGGTAGTTGCCGCACGAGTAGGCGTCGGTGCCGGGCACGTCCTCCCAGGTGACATCCTCGGCGATGGCGTGCAGGGAGGAGGCCAGAGCCTCGGTCACCTCGCGCACCGACGGGGTGCCCCACATGATGAGGTGGAAGCCGGTGCGGCAGCCGAACGGCGAGCAGTCGATGACGCCGTCGATGCGGTCGCGCAGCAGGGAGGCCAGCAGGTGCTCGATCGTGTGCAGGCCCGAGGTCGGGATCTCCCCGGCGTTGGGCTGGAGGAGGCGCACGTCGAAGTTCGAAATCTGGTCGCCCTTGGGGCCGGACTCCACATTGATGAGGCGCACGTAGGGCGCTTTCACGGCGGTGTGGTCCAGGGTAAAGCTCTCAACTTCGGCCATCGGTTAGTCCCTTTCGGTGTAGTTTTGCCGGCGTTGCTCCAGTCGCATGAGCTCCCGGAACGTCTCGGAGTAGTTGGGGTCTTCCTCGTTCATGCGCGACAGGGCCGCGCGGGCCTCGCCGAGCTTACGGGTCAGGTCCATGCGCACCATTGCGGCCACCACGCCGCGGCAGTACGAGCGCACGTCGGCCTCGCCCGCGACGGGCAGGGGCGCGACGGCCAGCTGGGTGACGGCGGGGCCAATGATCTCTCCGGCGGTCTCGAGGACCACCTGGACGAAGTGGCGCGAGGCCGCCAGCGTCGCGTTCTCGCCCGGGCCGAAGTGGGCCTCGGCCTGGCGCATCATCTGCGTGAAGGCATCGAGGCCGCCCACCGCGCGGATCGCGTCGTGGACGGCGCGGTGCGTGGGCACGGTGAAGGACTGCCCATCGAGCTCCTCGAAGCCGGAGCCCACGGCGAAGAGCGGGTGCTGGAGGACGGCCTCGAGCGCCTGGCGTTCGACGCGGCTCACCGGATCCTCGGGGCCGCGGCGCTCGGGCGTGGGGGCGGGACGGCCAGCGCCCGCCATCTCGATTTCTCCAGGGCGGGCCTCGTGCGAGATGACCTCGACGCGCCCCGCCGCGCGGATCGCCTGCTCGACCGTGCGCATGTCCATGCCGAGCCACCCGGCCAGCTGACGCGTGTACTCGCCGCGCAGCGCGCGATCCTTGATGTGCGCGACGATGCCGGCCGAGGCGCGCAGGCCCTGCACGCGCCCCTCGGCGCTGCGCAGGTCCATCTGGGACAGGACCGAGCGGATCGCGAACTCGAAGAGCGGGATGCGCGAGTTCACCAGGTCGACGATCGCCTGGTTGCCCTGAGACAGGCGCAGCTCACAGGGGTCCTGCCCGCCCGGGGCGACCGCCACGAAGGTCTGGGCCGCGAAGTTCTGATCCTCGCCATAGGCTCGCAGCGCGGCCTTCTGGCCGGCACTGTCACCGTCAAACGTAAAGATGACTTCGGAGCCGTGCGCGCGCCCCGACGACAGGAGTACGCCAGCGGCCGGATCCGCGTGGTCGCCCAGCAGGCGGCGAATGATCTTGACGTGTTCGGAACCAAAGGCGGTGCCACATGTGGCCACGGCGTTCGTCACGCCCGCGACGTGCGCAGCCATGACATCCGTGTACCCCTCGACGATAACAACCTTGTGCTCCGTCGCGATCGTCTTCTTCGCCAGGTCCAGGCCGTACAGCAGCTGCGACTTCTTATAGATCGGGGTCTCGGGGGTGTTGAGGTACTTGGGCGATTCCTTGTCGCTGTCGTCCAGGCGACGCGCGCCAAAGCCCACCGTCGCCCCCGTGATGTCGCGGATCGGCCACACGAGGCGCCCGCGGAAACGGTCGTACACGCCGCGACTACCCTGCGACCCCAGGCCCGAAATCTGGATCTCCTGGTCCGTGAAGCCCTTCGAACGCAGGTGGCGCGTCAGGGAATCCCACGAGGCCGGGGCGTATCCGACCCCGAAATGCGCGCACATTGCCTGGGTGAAGCCGCGCTCGGCGAGGAAGGTGCGGCCCTTGTGCGCCTCGGGGGAGGCAAGCTGGCGCTGGTAGAACTCTTCGGCGACGCGGTGGGCGTCCAGGAGGCGCTGGCGCTTGCCCGGCTCCTCGGTGCGCACGCGCGCCCCGCCCTCCTCATAGTGGAGGGTGATCCCGGCCTTCGCCGCCAGCATTTCCACGGCCTCGGTGAACGGCAGGTGGTCCATCTTCTGTACGAAGGAGATGACGTCGCCGCTCTCACCGCAGCCAAAACAATGGAACATGCCCAGGTGGGGGCGCACGTTAAAGGAAGGCGTGCGCTCGTCGTGGAATGGGCACAGGCCCTTCAGGGAGCCGATGCCCGCGGGTCGCAGCGCTACGTGCTCGCCGATGATCTCGTCGATCTTCACTGCGTTACGTACCGCTTCGATGTCGTCCTTGCGAATCAGACCCGCCATGTCCCTCAGTTTACCGATGCCCGCCCACGTCTGCGTCCGATCACGCTCACAGCTGCGAGGACAGCATGCCGCACCAGCGGGCGTGCCACGCGGAGGCTGACACGTCGGTGAGCGAGGCAACCTGGTCGATGACCGCGCGCAGGCGCACGCCATCGTCGGAGGCAGCCCTCCACTGCGCGGCGAACACCGGCTCGAGAGCGTCGGCCCCGGCCTCGTACAGGGCGTCGACGAGGTCGGCGAGGAGCGTGCGCTGCTGGTAGTACACCGGTTCGGTCTCGCGCGGGCTCATGACGTAGTGGACGGCCATGCCCTTGAGGATCTGGATCTCGGCGCGCACCTGCCGCGGCACGACGAGGTCCGCACGGTAGCGGCCCAGCGGCTCCTCCCCGAAGGTTTCGCGCGTGGCGGCCACGGTCGCCGAGCAGAAGCGGCCGATCAGCTCACTCGTCGCATCCTTCAGGTGCGCGAGGGAGGCATAGGAGCCATCGAAGGAGCGCAGCCACACGGGCATGGACACGATGCGCTCGAGGGCCTCCTCCAGGTCCGAGCGCGCGACCGACGCCCCGTACCAGTCCAGGGTCGAGGCCACGACCGCGCAGCAGTGCGCGTCGTCGAAAAGATCGGAGGGGTCCAGCTTGCGGGTCGCGACCGCGTCCTCGACGTCGTGCACCGAGTAGGCGATGTCGTCCGACAGGTCCATGATCTGCGCCTCCAGACACTGTCTGCCGGCCGGCGCACCCTGCCGCATCCACGCAAACACGGGCGCATCGTCGGGGTACACGGAGTACTTGCGCGTCGACTTAGCCAGGTCCGGGCCACCGGCCTTGACCCACGGGTACTTGCAGATCGCGTCCAGGGTCGCCCGCGTCAGGTTCAGGCCCGCGGGAACGCCGCCCGTGCCGATTACCTTGGGCTCTAGGCGCGTGACGACGCGCAGGGTCTGGGCGTTGCCCTCAAAACCACCGATCGAGGCGGCCGCCGCGTCCAGCGCGCGCTCGCCATTGTGCCCAAAGGGCGGATGCCCGAGGTCGTGGGACAGGCACGCCGCGTCCACGACATCCGGGTCGGCCCCTAGCTCCTTACCGAGCTCACGGCCCACCTGGGCAACCTCGAGGGAGTGAGTGAGGCGCGTGCGCACGAAGTCATCCGAAATCGGGCCCAGCACCTGCGTCTTCTCGCCGAGGCGACGCAGCGCGGAGGAGTGGAGGATGCGCGCGCGGTCGCGTTCGAACTCGGTGCGCTCGGAAGACTTGTGCTCCTCGGGCACCCAACGCTCGGAATCGGCGGACGCGTACGGGCGACGCGCGTCGCCACCATCAACACCGGGGATTGCCAGGGAAAACTCATTCACGGGGCCATTTTACTAGGGAAGCGCCTGCGCAGAACGGGCCCAGGCCTCGTGACCGTCAAAGCGGCACAAATTACCCACAAAATACTGTGAGATAGCCCGTCGCCTCTGTCACTACCTGTTCAAACATGCTAATTGTCAAGTGTCGCATTCAGCGTCGAATCCTCATCCACGGAAGGAGTCCCCCGTGTCCAACACGGCACAGGAAATCCTCGATGCGGTCGGTGGCCCCGGCAACATCACCCACTTCACCCACTGCGCGACGCGTCTGCGCTTTGAACTCAACGACGCGTCGATCGTCGACAAGGACCGTGTCGAGGCCATTGATGGCGTCCTCGGCGCCGTCCCCCAGTCGGGCGATCGCTACCAGATCGTCATCGGCGGTGCGGTGCAGTCCGTCTTTAACGAGATCAATAACCTGCCGTCGATGAAGTCGGGCGCCGCGGCCTCGAACGATGATGTCAAGGCAGCCGCCCGCGCGAAGGCCCGCGGCAAGAACGCCCTCGTCGACGCCTTCTTCGAGTACCTGTCAGACTCGTTCCGCCCGCTGCTGCCAGTCCTCCTCGGCGCATCTCTGATCCTGGCGTTCCTGGCGGTCCTCGACGCTCTCGGCGTCGTCGACACGCGCGCCGATGTTATCCCCGCGTGGCTGGGCTACGTGAACTCCATGTGGCGCGCGGTCTTCTACTTCCTGCCCGCGATGGTCGCCTACAACGCGTCCAAGAAGCTGGACATCGACCCCTGGGTCGGCACGGCTGTCATCCTGTCGCTGCTCACCCCCAACTTCATCGGCCTGAGCAACGTCTCCTCGTTCAGCGAGACAACCTGCACGAAGACCGCGCTCGGATCCGAGCAGTGCGTCACCCAGATCGGTTCCCTGCCCCTGCAGCTGGCCGACTACGGCGGCCAGGTCTTCGTGCCGCTGCTGATGGTGCCGATCCTCGCACTGGTCTACAAGGGCCTGAAGAAGATTGTCCCCGCGAACGTCCAGATGGTGTTCGTCCCCTTCATTTCCTTCATGATCATCATGCCGCTGACCGCCTTCCTGATTGGCCCCCTGTCGATCTGGATCGGTAACGGCCTGGGTGGCGGCCTGGCCTGGCTCAACGGACACGCACCCATTGTCTTCTCGATCATCATCCCGATCATCTACCCCTTCCTGGTGCCGCTCGGCCTGCACTGGCCGCTCAACGCCCTGCAGCTGGCCAACATCGCCGCGACGGGTTCGGACTTCATCCAGGGCCCCATGGGCGCGTGGAACTTCGCCTGCTTCGGCGCCACCGCCGGCGTGCTCTTCCTGTCCATCCGCGACCGCGACACCGACATGCGCCAGACTGCTTCCGGCGCCCTGGCCGCGGGCCTTTTCGGCGGCATCTCCGAGCCGTCCCTGTACGGTATTCACCTGCGTTTCAAGCGCATCTACCCGCTCATGCTCACCGGCTGTGTCGTCGGTGGCCTGGTTATCGGCATCGGTGGCGGCGCCACCACGAATACCTTCGTGTTCACCTCGCTGCTGACGATCCCCGTCTTCACCCCCATGGCCATCTACGGCCTGGGCGTCGCCGCCGCGTTCGTCACCGCGTTCCTGATGGTCGTTCTGTTCGACTACCGCACGAAGGAGCAGAAGGCGGAGGCTCGCGCGAAGAAGTCGCTCCTCGCAGACGACGCCCCCGCGCCTGCCCCGGCAGCTACCCCCGCTGCGTCGGCTGCTGCGCCTGCCGCCGCTCCGGCGGCCGATGCTGCTCCCTCTTTCAGCGACGAGGCGAAGGCTGACCTGACGCTCACCTCCCCCATGGCGGGCACGATCGTTGCGCTGTCTGACGTGGCCGACGAGGCCTTCGCCGCCGGCGCGCTCGGCCCCGGCGTTGCCCTATCCCCCGCCGCCGGCGCCGTCGTCGTTGCCCCGTGTGACGGCAAGGTGACGGTTGCTTTCCCGACCGGCCACGCATACGGCATTAAGTCCGCATCCGGCGTCCAGGTTCTCATCCACATCGGTATGGACACTGTGAAACTGGAGGGCCGAGGCTTCACGCCGCGCGTCGCGAAGGGCGACATTGTTCGCCGTGGTGATGTCCTGGCTGAGGTCGATTGGGACGTCATCCGTGAGGCGGGCTACGACACGGTCACCCCAATGGTCGTCACGAATAAGAAGAAGTTCGGCGAGATCGCCCCGGCCGCTCCCGGCCCGGTGGGTATCACCGACACGGTCGTGACGGTGTCCCCGAAGGAAGCCGCACAGTGAGCCTGTGACACAAGAGTGGTGGGCGAGCCAATTGGCTCGCCCACCATTTTTTGTTGCATCGGTGGTAACCGTAGTTCTTTCGTTGATACCGCGCATATTCTTGCACAAGCGCAAGCGAGGCAACTAGACTGTTGACCATTCGGTTACCTTGCCGCAGGAGTGCAAGGTTCCACCTATCGAAGGAAAACGGAGCGATGCCAGACGTTGCATTCGACTCAGAGCGCCACGCGCAGGTGAGTGGCGACATGAGCGCCGGGGGTGGCGAAATCACCACCTCCGCAACATCAGCACTGATGATTGCCACAGCACAGATCTTCGGCCACTGGACAACTGAGAGCGCGGCCCAGAGCATGGGAAATACCGTACGTTCATTCCTCACGTCCTTTTCGACGAACATGCAGAACGAAGCGCAGTATTTAGGCGACCTCGATGCGAAGGTCGCCCAGGCCGTCTCTGACTTCACCGGCACCGAAGAAGATGCCCGCGCCGCGATGGCGGCAGTCGGCACCGCCCTACTAGCGCTGAACCAGGGCGAGAGCGCACATCGGGTGTACTCAGATAAGAGCATTGAGCAGATCACGAGTGAGAATCCCCCTGCGGAGACTAGCGATGAGTCTGGCGATAGCGAGGGTACGCCTTCCTACGGCGCTCAAAGTGAAGTCTGAGCAGTATTTTCAAGGAAGAGAAAAACGCTATGGTGTCATCACCCATGTACGACCGGCTCATGGAGTTTGCGAACAGCGCGCCGGACAACGAGAAGCTCTACGGCTGGGACGACGAGCATTCCGCCATCGTCCAGGCCATTCGAGAGGCGCGCGACAAGGTCGAGCACTTCAAGGAGTACCAGGGGTTCACGGGCCAGGCCGGCCAGGCTATGTCTGACGAGGCCGTACGTGCAATCAAGCGCTTTGACAAGCAGGCCAACTACTACATGACCGGCATGTCCTACTACGTTGAGGCACGGCGCGCGATCATGCTGGCCGCCGAGGACGCACGCCAGCTCTCCCCCACGCTGCTGGACCCCATGACGGAATCCCTGCGTCACGCTGGCGAGGTGACCATCCCCATCGCCTCAAAGTTCGGCTTGCCCGGCAAATTCGTCAATTCCCTAGTGGCGGACGGGCTGGCTTACGTGGAGGGTGTCGAGGCTCAAGCCAATGCTCAGCGCGAGGCGAAGGCCACGGAGATCATCGAGCGCTTCGAGTCGACGATGAACGACCTGAATGCGAGGCTTAACGAACACATCACAACAGACCCTATTGTGACGAACCGTGGGGACTGGACACCGATCCCTGAGCTCCCCGCGGACACCGCCGACGCCCTCAGGAAGGGCCACATCGTTATCTCACCCCACGAGGGCGGCGCCTACGGTCGTTCCCGGTCGGATGCCTTCGGTAACGCGGGCCTCCGCGGGGCGGACTCGGGCCTATACCCGGCTGGATACGACGAGGGCGGAGACATCGACCAGCGTGTCATGCACTCCCCGCGTATCCCCAATCGCTACCTGCCCGAGGGCGACCTCGGATCGCGGACGAACCCCATCACCGACCCTCAGGACCTCATGGACCTGGACCTGCTGCACACCCGAGTCAACGGTGATCGGCACGCGAATGGGGTCATCGGCGGGCACACCCCCGCTCCGCCGATTGATCGTGATCATCCTCTCTGGGGGCTTAATGCAGCGCGCGCCGCTGAGACTCAGTCTGCTGGGCGCCTCGGCGGCGCGGGACTGCTCGGGGCTGGCGCCCTGGGCCTGCGCGGGGCAGCGCGCATGGGTGGATCCGCGTTGAGTGGCCTCGGACGCACGGGGGCCCTCGGGGCCGGCGTCACGGGCCGTATGGGAGGGGCCGCGGGCGCCTCGCCCCTGCGCACCGGCTCGTTCAGCGGTACCGGCATGGGCACCTACACGCCCCCGGGCGCCGCCACCGGAGCGGGTTCGTCGGGGCGTAGCGCGGGAGGGGCTGCGGGACAACAGGGCGGCTTCATGGGCGGTTCCGGTGCAGGTGCTGGGGGAGCCAAGGAGGAGAAGAGGCGTCGCCGCCGCAGGTACGAGGCCTTCCACGTTGAGGACGAGGAGGACGACGGCATGCCGCGCGGATACGTCAATCCCCTCTCGCAGACCTACGGTTCGGATCGTACGATTAGTCCTGCGAAACGCAAGGACGACGGATGGGATATCAGCCAGTGGTGAGTACGCGCGCGTTTTCTCCGATCGGCCGGGTTTTTAACCTCCGCGTTGCGGGTACCCTGTGCGCCACGCTAGCACTCACGGGCATCGCCACCGGGTACCAGGCTGGCCCCGCACGGGCCGACGACCGCCGGATCACGGCAGCTGACCAGCCCTACTACTCCTACTATCACCTGGACTCGGCACGAGCCAAGGGCTACACGGGGGCAGGCGTCACCATCGCAATCATCGACGGTTCCGTCGATACCTCTGTCCCGGAGCTTGCGGGAGCAAACATTACGGATAAGACCCCCTGTACCGTTAATTCAAGCACAGAGCATGCGGCACATGGGACTACGATTGCCGCTTTGCTCGTCTCTCACGCCTATGGAGTTGTTCCTGATGCAACTCTTCTGGCTTATCAAAGCCACGAGGAAACATCCACAGTCGGTTCCGATTGCAAGCCCGCTTCCAAGATGCCGCTCAGCGATCTGCCGTCACTCATCAATCATGCGATCAACGATGGGGCATCCGTTATCAACTTGTCTGCTTCAAGCAACAAACATGACGACACTCTGAAGTGGGCGATCGCACGTGCCATGAATGAAGGAGTGCTCATCACTGCTGCTGCGGGTAACGCGCACGAGGACGAAAACGAAACATCACTGTCGTGGTGGTCGGGTGTGATTGGTGTTTCCGCCATTGATACCGACGGAAAGTTCGCTTCCTACTCCTCCTGGGGGCAGGGGGTTACCACGACTGCTATCGGCGGCCCTATCGTTGGGTGGGATGAAAGCGGAAAGATTTCCTCCGCTCGGGGCACCTCTTTTTCAGCCCCTATCGTCGCCGGCGCTCTCGCGCAGGCGCATGCCAAGTGGCCCAACGCGACCTCGAATCAGCTCCTCCAGCTCCTCATCAATACTGCGGTTGGGCACGAACAAGGATGGAATCAATACGGCGGTTATGGTGCAGCAAATCTCGGCGGAATGCTGAATACCGATCCGAGCCAGTACCCCGACGAAAATCCCCTGGCCGACAAGGGAGGCGGATCGAGCCCGACTCCCGCAGAGGTTCAGCAGTATGCCGATGGGCTCGTCGATCCCACTCAGATCGCGTATGACAACTCCTACGCCTATCGGGGCCTCGACGAATCTCAGGCAACGAACAAGGACAACCCCTATCCCACTCATCTGGGAACCAGCCCTCGCTACCACGCGAAGTAGGTCAGTGAAGTAGGTGGGGTGCCGGGCTCACGCCCGGCACCCCACCTACTTCTATTGCTCCCGGTATTTCTCCGTCAGCTCCGGGGTGAGCCACTCCGGCACCCGCCCCTCCAGCGGCAAGAACACGGAAGGATTCTCACTGGAACCGTCGCTACGCAGCGGACCCGCCGAGTAGAACGTCGTGCTCTGAATACCCACATGGGTGACGACATCGACAGACGCCGCGTAACTCGCGTTCGTCCACAAGAGCTGAACCATCTGCGAGTCACGCTTCTCCGACAGCGTGAACCCCAACGGCTTCAGCTTCTCATCGTAAACATCACGAATATGATCGGCGTCAGTCTCAGAGAAGGTATACGAGCGAGACATCAGCCGATAGAGCGGTGTGCTATCGGGGTATATCTCGTCGATGAAATCGTTCGCGTACAAGCTAACGATCGTCTCCTGAGTGAGGAACTCGTTACGTGCCGCAACGATTGCGGGCTCCACATCCCTTTGAAACTCCTCAATGGAATGCAGATGCTCAGCCACCTCAACGGCAGACTTCTGCTCGGGATTCATCCCTTGTTCTCCTTCCGAACGGGGAACACACGCGGCACACAGCAGCACCACGCACATTGCTGACAGGACGGCACGCGCAAGCCTCATACTCACTTCTTACCGGCACCGGCGATCACACCGGCAATCTCACGCTGAGCTTGCGTCCCTTCATCGAAGTAGGCCATATGCAACCCGAAGGGATCGAACAGGGAGTGCGAAGGACCCACATCTCCCGACAGGCGATTGAAACCGCCCATGGTGTCAGGGTTCTTCCCGAAGTTAAAGTCGGTGCCCATTCCCTGCACCATGTCATACGCGTAGGGCGCCGCGCTCACCCACGCATGTCCCTCCGGAACGTGGTATTCGGATACGTTCTGTACGCCCGCACCCGGGGACCCGGCCAGCACGATGTCGTCCACGACACCCTCGTTGACGAGGGTGGCCGCCATGCCCGACGTCGTCGACCCGTACGAGTGGCCGAACAGTGTGATGTGAGCATCCCCCGCACCATGCTCGCGTGACGCATCCACACCGTTGAGGAATCCTGCGAGGCCAACGGCCCCCTCTTTCGCATAACCAGTTCCGATGACTTCGAGCTTATTCTGCGGAGCGTCGTATCCCAGATACTCCACCATCGCAACACTCTCGCCGGGTTTGACTTGAGCTTTCGCGCTTCTGGTCATCGCAGATGCCCGGTTATCGTAGTCGTCTAGCGTATCCTTGACGTTCGTGTTGAGGCCAGGCACGACCACACCAACGTGATCGGCCGTGTCCACGTTCCCCTGCGCAACGATCGCTTTGAGATTGCGCCCGGAGGAGTCGAGGCCCAGCAGCTGACGCGGGACGCCGTCTCCCTGGGTGCCAGTCTTCGGGTTGGGCCCTTTATTGAGAGTATCGTTGACGACGTTCAATTCATCGAGCTCGTGCTGAAGCTTCGCTTTCTTTTCCAAGATTGCATCGCGAATGAACGGAGTAGGAGCGTTGGCCGCTTCCTCATCCAGCTTGTCTATCTGTCCCGGCAGATCATTAAGCTTCTGGTCGAGGACGATGCGATTCGCCTTGTCCCTCGACGTAGCATCAACGCCATTCAGGTTGCCGATCTTCTCCGGATAATTCTCGATGAGCCACTTCTTGTTCGCGTCGCTCTGTTGGGACCACCAGGAGGCCACCTCTTGCTCGCTCGCGCCGGCCGGAGGAAGAGAGGGTTTCGAGGCGCCAGACGCCGAGTAGTTGACACGATTATCGAAGATACCCAGCCCAAGGGCCGCCATCATGGCGACCAGTTTGACCTCGAGGGCGGTGGCCTTCGCAAGAACCTTGGTGACACGATCCGCAACGGTTTTCACCAGGTTGAGCGGGTGCATCGCGATCGACTCAACGGAGTCAACAAGTGAACCAATAAAGGAGACGACGCCGCTCGTGTCGATATGAATCGGCGACGACATAACCGTCTGCTGGATGTCCTCGATATCGGCGCGAATATCGTCGATGCCGTCGACGCCCGCGCTCGCAATTTCGCCGACGCTGATCAGGTAGTTGACCTGCTTGTCAATCTCCGAGATGCGCTTGCTAATAGCCTGCTGAACGGCCGTGACGGTCTTTCCGCTGCCCGTCAGGGAGTTGAGCTGGGCGTTCAACTCTTCACCTGCCGCCTGAAGCTCGCGCGATTTACTCTCCGCATCGCGCGCGAGCTCGGCAAGTGGCGCGGACTCCCACTGGAGGACTTGGAACCAATTCATCGTGACTCCCCGCAGCACCGGTGGGATTCGACCATGGCAACGCTCTCATTCATCGGCGGATGACAATACCGCTCTATGTTACCCGTATCTCAGGAAGGGTGTCACCTTGTCGGATAAACCTAACGCCCTTGTCACTTCACCGGTCGACGATGTCCAGGACGGCACGCACCTGCTCGACGGTGAATTGTCCGGGGGCGCTCCCCTCCCAGCCGGGCAGGGTGGCGAAGGTGGCCGCGGAGCCAAGCGCAGAACCGACCAGCCGCGTGGGCGCGCCGTGCTGCCCCATCGAGATGCCGATGATGGGACGGTCGTAGGCCTCGCGCGCCCACGCCTGCGCGGCCAGGACACGGGCCGCATCCGTGGCACTGTGGGCCATGCACGCGAACTTGAGAACGTCCGCGCCGGCAACGTTCATGGCAGCGAGGACCTCGGCGAGCCGTTCATCGCTGGGGGTGGCCTCAAAATCGTGGAAGGAAGCAACGACGATCGCCCCCTCCTCGTGTGCATCCTCGATGAGGGTAGAAGATCCGTCGCGCGAAATCTCCACGTCGACGCCTCCCACACACGAAGCGAGCCGACGCACAAGGGCGCAGTACTCCTCGTCATCCAGGTATGCCTGGCCGCCCTCGACCGATGTGCGGATGGTCGCCAAAACCGGCAGCGGCGAGGAGTCCGCGACGTAGCGGGCCATGCTCACGAGATCTTCCCCGACGTCGGAGGCGGACACGAAGTGCGCCCCGACGAGGGAGGACAGGAAGGTGTCGGCCCGCCACTCGACGATGTCCGCGCGGCACGTGGCCATTGCCTGAACTTGCCCGATGAGGGACTGCGAATCCCCGCTGAGGGGGACAATCACCTGGGTGTGGCCACCGAGGGTCGCCTTCTTGGCGGCTCGCCCGATGGTGACGAGTCCGGGCGCAGGGTCGGGGTCGGGCGCAGATGAGTGAGGCATGATTCCTTCGCTTAGTATCCGATTTCTGCCAGGTGCAGGCGATCTCGTTCGCTCTGCGTGAGGTAGGGGTGGTCCAGCCAGCCGTCGGGCAGGTGGGGTGTTTTCTCGCCGCCGGCGCGTCCTCGCGGTCCGCGGGCGGCGGGCGGGAACGCCTGGTCGAGGTCGAGGTCGCCGAGGCGATCGTGCAGCTCCTGGAGGGTGGAGACCATGGACAGGGCGTGACGCTGGGGGCCGCCGACGGCGAATCCGCGCAGGTACCAGCCGATGTGTTTGCGCATTTCGCGCAGCGCACGCCCCTCGTCGCCCTGGTCGACGACGCACCATGCGGCGTGGCGCTCGATGACGGAGACAACCTCGGCGAGGCTGGGGCCGGGCGGGATGGCCCCGCCGTGGTAGGCGGCGACGATGTCGCGGAAGATCCAGGGGCGTCCTTGGGCGCCGCGCCCGACGCTGATGCCGTCGCAGCCGGTGCGCTCGAGCATGGCCAGGGCGTCGGCGGCCTCGAAGACGTCACCGTTGCCGAAGACCGGAATATCGAGCAGGTCCTTCAGGCTCGCGATCTCATCCCAGTGGGCCTGGCCCGCGTAGTGCTGGTTCTGCGTGCGCGCGTGCAGGGTGAGGGCGGCGGCACCGAGCTTCTGCGCGGCCAGTGCGGCGTCCGTCGCGGTCTCGTGCTCGGAGTCGATGCCGATGCGGATCTTGACGGTGACCGGGATTTCGCGCCCGATGCGCTCCCCGGCCTCGTTTGAGGCGCGCACGACGGCACCCACGAGGTCGGAGAACAGGTCACGCTTCCAGGGCAGGGCCGCTCCCCCGCCCTTCTTCGTCACCTTGGGGACGGGGCACCCGAAGTTCAGGTCGATGTGGTCGGTGAGGTCGCGCTCGATGAGCATCGTCGCAGCGCGGGCCATGACGGCGGGGTCCACGCCGTACAGCTGCAGGGAGCGCACGCGTTCGGCGGGGTCGGGGCGCACCATCTCCAGGGTGCGTTCGTTTTCCTCGACGAGGGCGCGGCTGGTCACCATCTCGGTGACGTACAGGCCGGCGGGCGCGTCCACGTGCGGGATGGCGACGTGGCGCGGCTCGTTGGAGCTTTCGTCGGGCGCCTTCGGGGACGAGGCCGTGGTCCCCTCCCCCGACTCGGCCGCCCAGGAGGGGATGCCGGTGGGTCGCAGGTGGTCGGGCAGGCCCGACTCGCCCATGATGCGGCACAGGCGTCGGAAGGGCACGTCCGTCACCCCGGCCATGGGGGCCAGGACGACGGGTGTCCACAGGCGCAGCGGCCCCACGTGAAGAGGGGCCGCTGCGGACGTTGAGGCTATGGACAAATCAGCAGCCCAGGCGTTCGATCAGGTACGACTTGACCTTGTCGAGCGGGATGCGCACCTGCTCCATCGTGTCACGCTCACGGATGGTGACCGCGTGGTCTTCGATCGAGTCGAAGTCGTAGGTGATGCAGAAGGGCGTACCGATCTCATCCTGGCGACGGTAGCGGCGGCCAACAGCGCCCGCGTCGTCGTAGTCGACGTTCCAGATGCCACGCAGCTCGTCGGCCAGCTCCTGGGCGGGACCGGTCAGTTCGGGCTTGCGGGACAGGGGCAGGACGGCGGCCTTGACGGGGGCCAGGCGCGGGTCCAGCTTGAGCACGACGCGCTTGTCGACGCCGCCCTTGGCGTTGGGGGCCTCGTCCTCGTGGTAGGCCTCGATGAGGAAGGCCATGAGGGAGCGGGTCAGGCCTGCGGAGGGCTCGATGACGTAGGGGGTCCAGCGTTCCTTGGTGTTGGGGTCGAAGTAGTCGAGCTTCGCGCCGGAGGCCTCGGAGTGGACGGTCAGGTCGTAGTCGGTGCGGTTGGCGATGCCTTCGAGCTCGCCCCACTCGCTGCCCTGGAAGCCGAAGCGGTATTCCAGGTCGACGGTGCGCTTGGAGTAGTGCGAGAGCTTCTCCTTGGGGTGCTCGTACTCGCGCAGGTTCTCGGGATCGATGCCGAGGTCGACGTACCAGGCCTTGCGGTAGTCGATCCAGTACTGGTGCCATTCCTCGTCGGTGCCGGGCTTGCAGAAGAACTCGAGTTCCATCTGCTCGAACTCGCGGGTACGGAAGATGAAGTTACCGGGCGTGATCTCGTTACGGAAGGACTTGCCGATCTGGCCGATGCCGAACGGCGGCTTCTTGCGCGCGGCGTTCATGACGTTCGCGTAGTTGATGAAGATGCCCTGGGCGGTTTCGGGGCGCAGGTAGTGCAGGCCGGCCTCGTCGTCGACGGGGCCCAGGTAGGTCTTGAGCAGGCCGGAGAAGGCGCGGGGCTCGGTCCACTGGCCGCGCACGCCGCAGTTCGGGCAGGCGAGGTCGGCGGTGGTCAGGGAGGACTCTTCGACGCCCTTCTTTTCGGCGAGCTCTTCGATGAGCTGGTCCTCGCGGGCGCGCTTATGGCAGTTGAGGCACTCGATGAGCGGGTCGGTGAAGGCCTTGACGTGGCCGGAGGCGACCCACACTTCGCGCGGGAGGATGACGGAGGAGTCCAGGCCGACGACGTCTGCGCGGCGGCGGACCATGGCGTTCCACCAGGCGCGCTTGATGTTTTCCTTCAGTTCCACGCCGAGCGGGCCGTAGTCCCACGCGGAGCGGGTGCCACCGTAGATGTCACCGCAGGGGAAGACGAAGCCGCGGCGCTTGGCCAGGCTGATCACGTTGTCGAGGCGGGAGGGTCCCTTAGCCACTTGTCACTCCTTGAGTATCTGGGGCACGACTGGCTGTCGTGTCGCCATCGATACTAGTCGATAACTACTGTTTCGGGCGCTTCCGGGCCCCTGCGCGCTCATGGATCCCACCACAGGTACACGCCCGTCGTTCTGGCCGAGCCCTGCAGCGCCCTCCCCCGCAATTCTCCACGGGATTGCGCCCGGAGCTCTGGCTGAGCCCGTTGTTCGCTTCGCTCGGCACGCTCGCGGATAGGTTATGGGCATACGGATAGGTTATGAAGATACGGATAGCTTATTAACCTATCCGCATGTGAATAACCTATCCACATCGCCGTAACCTATCCGCATACGGAGGGGGCAGGCTCCTCTGCGGCGACGGCAAGCATGTCGGCTTCGAACCTATCCGCATGCGCACATGCCAGCACCGACAGCGCCGACAGCCACCACCCACGCTCACCAAGCACAGCGCCCCAAAAGTCGCAGGCAATTCCCCTTTACCTATTTCATGCGATGAAATAATATCGTTGAAATTCCGCCATTTTCAGCACATGATTGAACATTCCATCATCGAATTGCATGCGAAACTGCAGGGCGCGCACAGAACTACAGCGCCACACCCAGCAACCAGCAGCACCCGAGCATCCCCCCCCCACAGCAACTGGCAGCCCCGGGACACTCACGTGGAGCTGCCACAACACGCCCGAATGCATAAAACAGCCCCGGCCTCGTCCCTGGATGAAGCGGGGACGAGGCCGAGGCCGGGTCGGGGGTATGCTCCCCGGGCGGAACGGACGTTCAGTTGAGGCGGCGCAGACGGCCCGTGAGGGTCAGGCGCCATCCGGCGGCGGCGACTGCGAGAGTGATGAGGCCGAGGAACCAGAAGGCGGGGTGCATCGGGGGAAGGTAGCCGGACTTGTGAACAAGCGTGAGGACCAGCCAGGTGACCGGACCGGCGATGCCGGCTAGGCCCAGCACAGTCGCCACGATAATGCCGAGGGCGACCGACCACGGGCCCCGACCATGGCGCGAGGCCGCACCGATGAGGCGTCCAGCCCCGTCGCAGGCGATCCAGGCGACCACCACAAAGAGCCACGAGTCCAGTCCGAGGGGGTACTCAAGGCTCCCCAGGAAGAAAATGTGCGACTGAGCCAGGGCAAGCACCCACCAGATCACACTGGCGATGGCGATAACGACGGCACTGTGCACGTAGGTCGACAGTGCCAGGGTGCGGCGCGACGCGCCGCTCAGAGACGCTGCCCGCAGGTCCGTCGTCGTAGTGATGATCTGCGCGATGAGGATGTAGATGCCCGTCGAGAAGGCGGCGTTCATGGCGGACTGATCGACGTGCCCCGAGAAGTCGTCCGAGGTCGCGTACATGATGGCGCTCACCGTGGAGTTAATGGCAAATTGACCGACGACAACCGCGGCGTACACTCCGAAAGCGAATCGCCAGTCGACCATTCCAAGTCGCCAGATCGAGGGCTGAGAGGAAACAGTGGTTGCGGTGCTCATTGGTCATTCTCCTGGATGAGGTAAGCGAAGGCGTCCTGGAAGGAGCAGGGCGCTGCGCTGAGGCTATGGGTGGCAAGATCGGCCTCGGTGATGGAGGCGCCGCGCAGGTCCACGACGATCTCTCGCGTGGAGCCGAGCTCGCGGCTGGCGATGACAGCGAGGGTCGGGCGCTCTCCGAGGAAGCGCTCGACGTCGGAGGCATGGCCCGTGACGGAGGTGACGCGGGCGGTGAAGTCGTCAACGCTCTCGTGAGCGAGGAGCTCGCCCTTCTTCAAGACGATGACGTCCTCGGCGACCTTTTCGAGTTCGGAGACCATGTGCGAGGAGATGAGGAAGCGTCGCTGGGGGCGCTGTCCTTCCATGACCTCCCCCGCCAGAGCGAGAATCTCCTCGTAGAGGGCGTAGCGCGTGGGCACGTCCAGGGGCGCCTGGATCTCGTCGAGGAGGGTGAGGGGCGCTCCCGAGGCCAGCGCGATCGAGGCGGAGAAAATGGCGGCCTGCCCGCTGGAGAGCTTGCGCACGGACTTACGGCTCAAAGCGAGTTCGAAGCGGTCGACGTAGTGCTCGAAGAGCTGCTCGTCCCACGTGGGACGCAGACGCGCGTAGGCGACGAGCGTCTTACTGTTCGCATCATCGAGGTCACGCGCAGACGAGGCCACGATCGAACCGGTGAGCAGGTCGTCAGCGCTGGCCTGGCTGCCGTCGATGGAGATGCTCCCCGCGGTGGGGACCATCAGGCCGCCGAGGATCTGCATGAGCGTCGTCTTGCCCGAGCCGTTGGGGCCGACGAGGGCGGTGACGGTCGCGTCTCCGAGTGTGAGCGAGATGTCGCGCAGCGCCGCCACGTTCTCTCCCGGATACGTGTGCCTGATGGAGTTGAGGGTGATCATGAGTTGTCCTTGGCGGTTGTGTCGGCGCTGTAGGCGCGGACGTGGTCGATGATGGCGTCGAGGTCAAGGCCCAGGGCCAGGCCCGCCTCGACGGCGGGGTTCAGGGTCTCCTCCACGTAGGACGCGAGTCCGTCGGCCACGAGGACATCGCGAGCACCTTCGGCGACGAACATGCCGATTCCGCGCCGCTTTTCGACGAGCCCTTCATCGACGAGGATTGCGAAGGCCTTGCCGACGGTGGCCGGGTTGATGCGGTAGGTCGCGGAGTATTCCGTGGTGGAGGTGAGCTGATCCCCGGCACGCAGGGCGCCGCGCAGGATCTGCGCGCGGATGTCGTCGGCGATCTGCACGTAGATCGGGATCCCCGAGACGAATGTGGGTGCCATGCGTACCCTCCCTTCAGCTTCAGTGGTTCATTACATGACTAATGAACCATATAACCAACTAACCTGTCAAGCGCTCTCACCACACAAGTCTCAGGTCACACTCCACTCCCCCACGCCTGCGCCCACGCCATCCCTCCCTGCACCCACGCCCGAACGCACAAAAGAGGCCACTCCCCAAAAAGTCGCACGTAATTCCCCCTGGTCAGTTTTCAACATCGTCCACAAACGTTGCAATTCCAACGATGCGATTTCAATGTTTGAAAGATTTACATGGGAATTACGTGCGACATTGCTGGGGAACCATGTCCGCAATGCCCGCAATGCCCGTGATGCGCGTATTGTCCACATCCGCACGTCACCTGGTCACCCCACACAGCACCCCCCCGAACGCAGCACCCCACCCCAGGAACGCAGCACCCCGCCCCACCAACACTGCACCCCGCCTCGCGCACACTCCACCCCACCCCAGGAACGCAGCATCCCGCGCCCGAACGCACAAAGAGCCCCGGCCTCGTCCCACGGGGATAGGGGACGAGGCCGGGGTGAGCGTGGCCGAAAGGCGCGGGAGCGCTTACTCCTTGACCGCGCCGGCGGTCAGGCCGGACACGATGTACTTCTGCAGGTACTGGAACAGCAGGACCACCGGGATGGCCGCGATCACGGAGCCAGCGGCGAAGATGCCCCACGGGGCAGTACGCGAGTCGGCAGCCCACATGTACATGCCGACCGCCAGCGTGAACTGGCTCTGATCCTGCAGGACCACGCGGGCGATAACGAAGTCACCGAGCGAGGAAATGAAGCTCAGCAGGCCGACGACCGCGAGGACGGGACGCACGAGAGGCATGATGATCGTCCAGAAAGTCTGCGCATGGGTCGCGCCGTCAATCATGGCCGCCTCATCGAGCGAACGCGGGATCGAGTTGAAGAAGCCGTAGAGCAGGAACGTGTTCGAACCAAGCGCGCCACCCAGGTAGACGCAGATCAGACCGAGCTTGGAGTTCAGACCCAGCACCGGGAAGATGTCCTGGATGCCCAGGAGCAGCAGGAACAGGGCCACGAAGGCCAGCATCTGCGGGAACATCTGCACCAGCAGCAGGCCGGTCAGGGTCGCGCGACGGCCCTTGAAGCGGAAGCGGCTGAACGCGTAGGCGGCCGCGGCACCCATGAGGACCGTACCAATCGCGGTCGCGGTGGACACGATCAGGGAGTTGAGAATCCACGACCAGTACATGGCGTACTTGCCGCTACCCAGCGCCTGGAAGTTCTCCAGCGAGAACTTCGAGAACAGCGAGTTCGAACCGGTCAGCGTCGCGCCGGGGTTCAGGGATACCGACAGGACGTAGAGCAGCGGGACGACGCAGTAGACGATCGTCAGGATGGCGACGATGTGACGCCAGCCGACCTCGGCCCACCAGCGGGCACCCTTGAGGGTGCTTCCATCATGCTTCTTAGAAACGGTTGCAGCGCTCATCACAGCTCCTCAAGGGTCTTCGTCTGACGGAAGCCAAGCCACGCAATCACGCCCACGACAATGAAGATGACGATGGACATGGCCGAGGCGAGGCCGTAGTTCGGGGATCCGGAGTCAATGGCGATCTTGTAGACCATCGAGATCAGGATGTCGGACTCACCGACGGGCACCGACAGGCCCGGGTAGTTCGGCCCGCCACCCGTCAGCATGTAGATGAGCGAGAAGTTGTTGAAGTTGAACGCGAAGGAGGCGATCAGCAGCGGCACGGTCGACTGCAGCACCAGGGGCAGCTTGATGGACCAGACGGTGCGCAGGCCGGAGGCGCCGTCGATCTTCGCAGCCTCTTCGATGTCGCCCGGCAGCGACTGCAGGGCACCGAGGCAGACGAGGAACATGTAGGGGAAGCCCAGCCACAGGTTCACGCCAAGGATCGAAACCTTGGCGAGCAGGCCGTTATCGAGCCACGGAATGTGTGCGCCGCCGAGGAAGACCTGGTTGATGAAGCCAAAGTCCGTATTGAGCATGCCCTTCCACACCAGGGTGGCCAGGAAGGCCGGGAAGGCGTAGGGCAGGATCATGAGGGACTGGTAGACCTTGCGGCCCTTGATGCGCTTGTCGGAGAAGACGAGGGCCAGGATGAGGCCAAGCGCGAAGGTGGAGAGCACCGATGCAGCGGCGAACACGAAGGACCACACGAGCGCCTTGAGGAAGGGGCCGCCCAGGTCATTGCTGGTCACCATGTTCTTGTAGTTACTGAAGCCGACGAAGACGCGCCAGCCGGGGGTGAGCTCGTTGCCGGCGGAATCGACGAAGACACCGGTCTTGTTATCGGCCGTGTACACGGTTCCGGTGGCAGTGTCAGTGAGGGTATCAGCCTGGGCATCGTAGGCGTAGGTCGACTTGGCCAGGTAGGCGGTCGCACCATCATCGGTCTTGTAGTATCCGTCGTTCGGGTCGGAGGAGACGGGAACAGTCAGCCCGGCGACGTCGGTCTGGCGCTTGAGAATGTCCGCAACCTTGAGGACTTTGTAGCCCTGGACGTCGGAGATCATGCCGGCGGAGACAGTGCCCTGAACATCACGCAGAGGAGTGTCGGGGTTGCCTTCCTTGAGCGCACCGGTGGTCGGATCTGCGATGACGAGGCCGAGGCCGGAGCCATCCTCAACGACCGCGGCGGTCACGTTAACCGCACCGGGGGCGCGCTGCTCGGAGGCTTTCAGGATGGCGGAGATCGCGTCTTCCTTGGTCGAGTTGTGTCCCTGACCGTAGTTCGTGAAGGACACGTAACCCGTGTATCCCATGACGAACACCTGGTAGATGAGCAGGAACACCATGCCGGGAACCAGGTACTTCGCGGGGATCATCCGCTTGGAGAAGTAAATCCAGTTCACGACAATGAGCAGCGCGGCGAGAACACCGAGGACGATCCAGGACTTCACCATGTAGGCGGTGAAGACTCCGTAGAGTCCCAGGGCGTCAATCAGCATCATCAGGATGAGCTTGACGAAGAAACCACGCTTGGTCACATCATTTGCATGAGAGGTCTTGGGCCCCTCTTTTTTCTTTTCCGCAGCCTTCACTGGCTCAGACATCGTGTCCTCCACACGTGCGCGTTCGCGCGTCATTGCGACTTGGTTCTGCCCCCGACTGGCGACAGAAGGTGGCACCGGTGGTGCCGCGCGCCGCTAAGCGGCGCTGCTATCAGAGGGCCTCACACCCGCCCGCCGCGTGGGAGGCGGTCGGGTGTGAGGCGGTGCTCACCGGAGGCGAGCGCGTTGCGCGCGGGCGGCTAGCGCCCGGCGCTCACGATCACTTGGAGGCGATCGCGTTGTTGATGTTGGTGATCATCGTCGCCCAGCCGTCGGCAGGAGCCTCGGCGCCGCTCACGATGTTGGCCTCGGTCTGGCCCCAGAAGTTCCACACGGAACCCATTGCGGGGATCGCGGGAGCGAGAGCACCGGACTCGGCGACCTTCGAGAAGTCCTTGATGTCCTGATCGTCCGAAGCCTGCGCAACGGAGGGCATCGCGGAGGCGCGACCGCCGAGCTTCTGCATCTCAGTCTGAGCCTCGGGGGTGGCCAGGTAGTTGAAGAACTGCTTGGCAGCAACCGGGTTGGCGGACTTGGCGCTCTGGTAGAACATCTGGACGCCAACGAAGGGCTGAGCGGCCTGCGAGCCAGCCGAGGGGATCGGCAGGACGGACACGTCCATGCCGGCCTCACGGAAGGCGGCGACGTTCCAGGGGCCGGTCACCGTGTAGGGGGCCTGGCCGTCGAGGAAGGCCTGCTTGGCGATGTCGGCGGTGATGGACGGAGCGATGATGCCCGCGTCACCCTGAGCCTTGAGCCAGTTGGCGAAATCGGTGCCGCCGGAGCCGCCCATAGCCAGCTCGGAGGTGTACTCGCCGTCAGCGTTCGTGTTGAAAACCGGGGCGCCGAAGGAGGTCTGGAAGCCGTAGAAGTGGTAGGGATCGCCCTCCGTGCCCATCTGGATGACGAAGGGGTACTGCTTGCCGGCAGTCTTACCCGAGGCGATCATGTCGTCGTAGGTCTTGGGCTCGTCCTTGGTGAGCGCGTTGTTACGCACCAGGGCAACGGACTCGATGGCGTAGGGAACGCCGTAGGTCTGGCCGTTGTAGGTCACGCCCTTGACCGCCACGTCGGCGAACTGGGACTTAGCCTCACCCAGGTCAACGGGAGCGACGACACCGTTAGAGACGAGCGCACCCAGCTTGTCGTGGGCCATGACGATCAGGTCGGGGCCGTTGCCGGTGGGGACCTGGGTGGTGAACTCCTGGTCCATGTCCGACTCGGACTTCTGAACGACATCCACCTTCACGCCAGTCTTAGCGGTGAAGTCCTGGGAGATGGTCTCAACCTGCGTGAAGCGGGTGTCATCCGCCCAGATCGTCAGCGTTGCCGCCGCATCGTTGCTGTTGTCAGAGGACGAGGAAGAGGACGTCGTGCCGTTGTTGCAGGCGGCCAGGGCGGTAGCCGCCGCGATGACGCCGAGTGCTGCGATGCCACGTCGCATTATTACTCCTGTGTTGGTCAGGTGGTCGCCACCATCAGCGACCAGCTACAGGACTCACTGTAATACCCCCGATTTTGTTTCTGCAACAATTTTCGCAATTGTGTGCAAGCTGTTACATTTATAAGGAAACAGCCGCGCGCGAAGACCCAAAGGAGCGTTGAGTCGATGACGAAAAATCGCACGAGCATGGCCGATATTGCCATGCACGCGGGCGTCTCAACCGCAACTGTTTCACGCGTTTTCAACGGCGTCGGACAGGTCTCCGAAGACACCCGCCGCAGGGTCCTGACCGCGATTGACGAGCTGGGATACGATCGCCCCGCCGCCGAGCGCACACCGAGCACACCAACGATCGGCGTCATCGTGCCGGAGCTCACCAATCCGATCTTCGCGTCCTTCGCCCACCACCTCCAGGAAGAGATTTCTCGCGCGGGCGGCATCTGCCTCATCCGGTCGCAGACGCCGGGAGCGACGTCCGAGTTCGATCACCTCTCCTCACTCATCGAACACCGCGTGAACGGCCTTATCTTCGTCTCAGGCCGACACGCAGATCTACTCTCAGACCTCGCGCCGTACCACGACGCCGCAGCACGCGAGATCCCTTTCGTGACGATCAATGGCGCCCGACCGGAGGTCCCCGCACCCGACTTCTCGACAGGGGACGCGCTCGGCATCCGCGCAGCAGTGACGCACCTGCACGAGCTGGGACATACGCGTATCGCACTCCTGACGGGACGCACACACATCGTCCCGGCCCTGCGCAAGGCCGAGGCCTTTACCCAGGTGATGGGCGAGTTGATCGGTGACCACTTCCCCATCATCGAAGAAACCTTCTACACGTACGAGGCCGCAGCCGCCCACACGCACGCGCTCCTCGAGCGCGGCGCCACAGCGATTATCACCGGCTCTGACCTCCAGGCCCTCGGCGCAATCCGCACGATTACCTCACTCGGCCTGTCAGTCCCGGGCGACATCTCGGTGATCGGTTTCGACGATTCGTTCCTCATGGGTCACCTGGATCCGGCGCTGACAACGATCCATCAGCCCGTCCCATCGATCGTCTCATCGGCGGTGCGCAGCCTCTTCGAAGCCCTGCATACGCCCGACTACGTGCCCACGCACGCCGACTACGTCTTCTCGCCCGATTTGATCGTGCGAGGATCGACCGGGCACGCGCACTAGCACTCGCAACGGGGTCCGATCTCCGAGAATGACTTGACAAAGATTCTCAATTGCAAAGAGAATGATTCTCATGTCGAAGAGAATCCTTGCTGCCGCCTGCGCAGCCGCCACTGCGCTCGCCCTGTCCGCCTGTACCTCCACGGCCTCATCCTCTGGTAGCTCCTCCAAGGACGAGACCCTGACCGTCATGGCGTCCTTTTACCCCCTGAAGTACCTAGCCGAGAAGATCGGCGGCGACCACGTCACCGTGACCTCGCTGACCCCGGACGGCGCAGAGCCTCACGACCTTGAGCTCTCCCCCAAGATGGTCGACTCCCTGTCCTCCGCGGACGCGGTCGTCTACCTCGCGGGCTTCCAGGGTGCGGTCGACGAGGCGATCGAGCAGCAGGCCCCCAAGACCGTCATTGACGTCTCCCCTGCCGCAGAGCTCGTTGAAGCCGGTACGGATGCGAACCACCCCGCCGAGGAAGAGGAAGAGGGCACCGACGAGGCCCAGTCCGGCGAGGCGGAAGGCCACGACCACGAAGGTCATGACCACGAAGGCCACGAGCACCACCACGACATGAGCGCGGACCCGCACTTCTGGCTGGACCCCGTGCGCATGGCGAAGGCCGCGACGCTGGTGGGCGACAAGCTCGCCGAGGCTGACTCCGCCCACGCGGACACCTACAAGGCCAACGCGAAGGCCCTCTCCGAGGAACTGACCACGCTGGGCGATACCCTCGTTTCCAGGACCTCGACCTGCAAGGTCAAGACCTTCGTGACCGCCCACACCGCGTTCGGATACCTCGCGGATCGCACGGGCCTGACCCAGGTGGGCATCTCCGGCCTCGACCCCGAGTCCTCCCCCTCCCCCGCACGCCTGGCCGAGATCGCCCAGATCGCAAAGGACCAGGGCGTGACGACGATCTTCACCGAGGCCCTCATCGACCCCAAGGTCGCCCAGACCCTGGCCGACGACCTCGGCATCACGACGGCCGTCCTGGATCCGATCGAATCCCAGACCGACGCATCCAAGGACTACGCTGCAACGATGAACTCCAACATTGATGCTCTGACGAAAGCTCTTGACTGCCAGTGACAACGACTTTCACTCCCACGACGGCGGGAGCCTCCCACGCGGAGGCGACCGCCGTCGTGCGTCTCGATAATCTGCACGTGGCCTGGGATACAGACCTGATCCTGCATGGCATCTCGCTGAGCATTCCCGCGGGCCAGACCGTCGCGATCACGGGGTCGAACGGCTCCGGCAAGTCCACGACCCTCAAGGCCCTGCTCGGCACGGCGCCCATCACCAGCGGCGACGCCCGGCTCTTTGGTCACTCGGTCACCACCCGTCGCCGCGTCCCCTGGAACAGGATCGGCTACGTGCCCCAGCGCATCTCCTCGGGCGGCGCGATCAGCGCCAGCGCGATCGAGGTCGTTCGTTCCGGGCTGCTCGGACCTCGTCGACTGTGGGCGCTTCCGGGCGACACCGCGAAGGCGTTGGCCGCCCTCGAACGCGTCGGCATGGCTCACCGCGCTCACTCCCCCCTGAATATTCTGTCGGGCGGACAGGCGCAGCGCGTCCTCATCGCCCGCGCCCTCGTTCGCCGTCCCGAGCTGCTCATCATGGATGAGCCAATGGCCGGAATTGACGCGGCCTCGCGCGCACGCCTCGCGCAGATTGTCGCCGAGGCCAAGGCGGAGGGGACGACGATCCTCATCGTCCTGCACGAGCTCGGCGAGCTCGGCCCCCTCCTCGACCGAGAGCTGCACATCAGCGCGGGTCACGTCTCCTACGACGGCCCGCCCCACATCGAGGACGACCACGAACAACACCACGGTGGCGGCGACCATTGCCACCCCACCATCGAACCCGGGGCCGCGCCGACCGACCACGGCCTCGTGAGCGGAATCTAGACGGGAGCGACGCATGATTGACGCACTGACGACCCTCCTGTCCTCGCCGATGATGCAGCGTTCGCTGCTGGCTGCCCTCATCGTGGGCCTCACCGCCCCAATCATCGGCACGTATCTCGTGCACCGCAGGCTCGCGATGCTCGGAGACGGCATCGGGCACATCTCTCTGACCGGCGTCGCGCTCGGCTGGCTGGTCGGCACGTTCGCAAACGTGAGTCCGGCCGACTCGTGGGCGATCCCGGGTGCGGTGATCATCTCACTGCTCGGCGCGATCACGATTGAGCTGGTGCGCCAGAGCGGTCGTACGTCCGGGGACACGGCCCTGGCCATGCTGTTCTACGGCGGCATCGCGGGCGGTGTCCTGCTGATCGGCCTGGCGGGAGGCACCTCCGCGCAGCTCAATTCCTACCTTTTCGGGTCAATCTCGACGGTGCGATGGAGCGACATCACGCTCATCACGATCCTCGGGATCGCGATCGTGGCCCTCGGCGTGGGACTGGCTCCCGCGCTCTTCTCGGTGACCAACGACGAGGACTTCGCGCGCTCGACGGGTCTGCCCGTGCGCACGCTGTCCCTCCTCATCGCAGTCCTGTCGGCGCTGACTGTCGCCGTCGCAATGCGCGTCGTCGGATCGCTGCTCGTCAGCGCCCTCATGGTCATCCCGGTCGCCATCGCACAGCTGGGAGCGCGTTCATTCCGCTCAACGATGGGCATCGCGATGGCTCTGGGCGTCATCATTTGCACGTCAGGCCTGTCCCTGACCTACTTCGTCGACCTCTCCCCCGGCGCAACAATCGTTGTGGGAGCCATCGCTCTGTACGCGATTGGTTTCGGGATCAGGGCTATTGTGGATCGTGTCCGCAGGGTGCGCAGGATTCGCGCGGCACGAGGCCACAACCAGCACCCTGAGCACGAACAGACCGCTCACGCAGACGCATGACGACGGAGGGAACACCATGCAGCGCATGACGAAGCAGCGTCAAGCAGTCCTCGACGAGCTCACGCGCGTCAGCGATTTCCGCAGCGCCCAACAGATCTTCGAAGATCTGCACGGTCAGGGGCAGCGCGTGGGGCTGGCGACCGTCTACCGCTCGCTCCAGAGCCTCGCGGAGGACGGACGGGTTGACACGCTGCGTTCCTCCGACGGCGAGGCCCTCTACCGCTCGTGTACGACGCACGATCATCATCACCACCTGGTGTGCCGCGAATGCGGTTTCACCGAGGAGATCGAGCAGTCGCAGATCGAGTCGTGGGTGGAGTCCGTCGCCACCGCGCACGGGTTCAGCGACGTTGAGCACTCGCTCGAGCTGTTTGGCGTCTGCGGCTCCTGCCGCGCCAAGAGCTAACGGCGCGATACATGCACGAAGAGGCCTGGGAGGTGGATACACTCCCAGGCCTTTTCTACACCCCACCTCGCAGGTTAGGATAGGCTTCGTTTGCTGAGCCTCACTCTGGGAGCGTCATGTTTGCCGCCGGTATCGACTCCATGGTCCCCGCCTTCGCACGCGAGGGCATCTGGCTCTTCGTATTCCTTTTCGTGGTCGTTCTCTTCCGCGCCCAGCTCACCTATTGGCTGGCGCGAGGTGCCGCCTCGGGCGCGGTTCGAGCGAACGGGCGTCAGGGTTTCGTCGGCGCCGTCGCACGCTGGTTCGACGGCCCCATTCCCCGCAAGGGCGCGGCCATCCTGGACAAGTGGGGAATCATCGTCATTCCCCTGTGCTTCCTGACGGTCGGCATCCAGACCGCCGTCAACGCGGGCGCAGGACTCGTACGCATGCGCTGGAGCACCTACACGTTCGCGATGATCCCGGGGTGCATCCTCTGGGCTCTCCTGTATGGCCTGGGCACACTCGCGGTCTTTGCGGCCGCGATCCGCGCAGTTGCAGGCTCCCCCTGGGGGTGGGCGGGCCTCGCCCTCATCGCCATGCTGATCGCCGCGAAGATTGCGTGGGGCCGCCGCAAGCGCCACACAGTGAACGCCGCGCTCGCAGCGGAGAGCGCGGATAACGGCTAGGAGCTAGCGACACGGTCGATCGCGCCGCCGAAGCGGCGGTCACGGCCCGCGAACTCTTCCAGACACCCCCACAGCTCTTCACGGTCGAAGGCCGGCCAGGGCGTGTCGACGAACATCATTTCCGCATACGCCATCTGCCACAGCAGATAGTTGGAGAGGCGCTGTTCGCCCGACGTGCGGATCATGAGGTCGACGTCGGGAACGTCTGGCAGGTAGAGGTGGCGCGACAGCGTCTTTTCGGTGACGCCGCGCGGACTCAGGCGCCCGGCCGCGACGTCCTCGGCGATGGATCTGGCGGCGTCGGCAAGCTCAGCGCGCCCGCCGTAGTTGACGCACATGATGAGGTCGAGTGTCTTGCAGTGTGAGGTCGCGCGGTCGGCCTTTTCCAGCGCGTTGATGACGCTCTTCCACAGCTTGGGTCGGCGCCCGCTCCAGCGCACGTGCACTCCCCACTGGGCCAGTTGGTCGGTGCGGCGGGCGAGCACGTCGGAGGCGTAGTTCATGATGAAGGAGACTTCCGCGGGCGAGCGTTTCCAGTTTTCGGTCGAGAAGGTGTAGACGCTCAGGTAGCGCACGCCCGCGTCGATCGCACCGGCGATGGTGTCCATGAGGGCATACTCCCCGGCGCGGTGTCCTTCGGTGCGCGCCAAGCCTCGACTGTTGGCCCAACGCCCGTTTCCGTCCATGATGAGGGCGACGTGCGCGGGGGCCTCTCCCTTGCGAAAGACGGGCGCCTCGCGGTGCCATTGGCCCGGGCCGAGCAGGGGCGCGGTGGGGTCTTGCGGGGCGCGGTCCATAGGAGTGGGGCGCAGATCTGTCATGGATGACTCCTATCGATGACGCTCAGCGAGCGCAGGCGGCGTTCCAGATGCCATTGAGTGTACGAGGAGATGAGGCCCGAGGCCTCGGTGCGCGCATAGGGTTCGCAGCGGTCGGCGTGCTCCCAGTCGCCGCTGAGCAGTTGGCCGAGGAGGGCCACCGTGTCGGGCGCGGGCGAGGAGGCACCGGGCGGACGACAGGTGTCACAGACGGTGCCTCCGTCGGGGATGGAGAACGAGGAGTGGGGTCCCTGGGTGCCGCACACGGCACAGTCGAAACAGGAGGGCGCCCATCCGGCCAGGGCGAGAGCGCGCAGCGTGTACGAGGTACGAACGAGGGTCGGGTCGTGGCGTCCCCTCGCGAGGGCGTTGAGCGCGCCGAGGAGGAGCAAGTACTGGGAATGCGTGCCGTCCTGCGCATCCGTCGTGAGGCGTTCGGCGGTCTCAACGATGACGGTGGCCGCGAGGTAGAGGTCGTAGTTGGCGGCGATCGCGTCACCGTATTGGGCGATGGACGCAACCTGGGTCAGAGTATCGAGGGTGCGGCCACGATGGAGCTGGGCGTCGATGACGGAGAAAGGTTCGACGCGCGCACCGAACTTGGAGGTCGTCTTGCGCACGCCCTTGGCAACGGCACGCACCTGGCCATGCTCAGCGGTGAGGAGCGTGATGATGCGATCCGCTTCGCCCAGCTTGTGGGTGCGCAGGACGATCGCCTCGTCTCGATAGGACTTCATCACACGAACATTGTGTCACGTCGGCACAGTCGCAGTGACGTGATGCCCGCGTCCATCGCAGGGCGCGAAATCAATTGTGAAGTGCACTGTCACATCCACCGACAAGCCCTCAGACGGGCGCTGACAACAATATATGAGAAACTGACAGCGTGGTCGGTTACACAGCCGGCAAGTAGTTTTCGAGTAGATAGTTTCTTCGTAACTGGTTATGGTTTACTCATAACCGTCGAAGGAAGGATACAGATGGCACCCCCGATCGATGCCCGCGAAAAGCTTGGCACTGCACTGCGTCAGGCACTGACCCAGACCCCCCTGTCAAAGATCTCTGTCAGCGCGCTGACACGTTCCGCTGGGGTCACCCGTCAAGCGTTCTACTACCACTTCAACTCACTGAGCGACCTCAACGCCTGGGTTTTCCGCGAGGAAGTCACATCCCGCCTGACCGCCAGTTCGGGAGAATGGCTCGACGCTATCGAGGCCACCATGACCTGGATGCACAACCATCGCGACGAGACCGCCTCGGCCATGAAGACCATCGAGCCGAACGACCTGTGGGCGTTCCTGGCCTCTCACATCCAGGAGCTCATCGAGTCCCGCCTGCCCGGCTCCGCCTCGGCCACAGCGCGCGACGTCGTCGCCCAGCACTTCGCCCTGGCGACCACCGCCCACATGGGACAGTGGATGCTCTCCGGCCTCGAGGTCAACCCCTCGCTCGCGATTGCTCGCATGCGAGTGCTCATGACCGACCAGACCACCCCTGCCCTGGCTCGCCTGGCCAAGTAACGCGGTTATTCCCACCAACCGCACAGGGACAGACACGCAGCCTTCTCAGCCCCGACCTCGTCCTGAACTGCGCCCCGAAACTTGGACGCGTTTAATGGTAGCCGTTATGCGGCTTCCTGTAGGGCCTGATCCCGGTATTC
>NZ_JASONN010000147.1:0-326 GCF_030217285.1 Pauljensenia sp. UMB3104
TGGCACGACCGCTGCGGTATCAAACCTCTGGTCGCACGGCGGTGTTTTCCCGAAGGGTTTCATCGGATTCTTGGGTGGCTTCCAGATTGCTCTCTTCGCATTCGTCGGCATCGAACTGGTCGGCACGACGACCGCGGAAACCGCCGACCCGGAAAAGACTCTGCCCAAGGCGATCAACTCCATCCCCGTGCGCATCATGCTGTTCTACGTCGCGGCTCTCGCCGCGATCATGATGGTGACCCCGTGGGACCAGGTTGACCCCGAGCGCTCGCCGTTCGTCACCATGTTCTCCATGACCGGCCTAGCGGCGGCCGCGACGATCGTGA
>NZ_JASONN010000148.1:0-326 GCF_030217285.1 Pauljensenia sp. UMB3104
GTAGCCGAACCAGAAGAAGGAGGATCAGTGGCCAGATGACGTAGAACTGCTGTTCAACGGCGAATGACCATGCGTTGGTCAGGAGCAGTGGCGACTGTTGCTCGAAGTAAGAGGCGCCGGAGATGATTTCAAGCCAGTTGTACGTGCCGGTGAGCACGCCGACGACTTGGCGAGGGAGCGCAACTAGCGCATCCGTCCCGCTGAGCAGAGCAAGGATTCCCGCACCAATACACGTCGTGACCGCCGCCGGGACAAGACGCCTGAAACGTCGAATCCAGAAATGACCGATCCCAAGTGAACCAGTTGAATCCAATCGGTCTATCAGC
>NZ_JASONN010000149.1:0-326 GCF_030217285.1 Pauljensenia sp. UMB3104
TACGGTAGGCAATCTTACGATCGCCCAGGCTCACGTATGACAGGGCCTCCTGGTTGTCGACGGAGGCAACAGCCAGGGTGGACTTGTAGGAGGCGGGTTCGCCGAGCGTACCCGTGTCGGGGTCGGTCGCGAACGGCTTATTCTGGCCGGAGTTGTTGCCGTAGGCGTTGGAGAAGGCGTTGCCACCCGCCGCGTTGACGGTAATGCCAGCGGCGGCGAGCTTCTCGTACACACCAGCGAAGACGCTGCCCGCGTCACTGCTCATGCCGGAGTCATCGCCCAGGGACAGGTTGATGACGTCGGGCTTGATGATGAGCGCGTCATCG
>NZ_JASONN010000150.1:0-324 GCF_030217285.1 Pauljensenia sp. UMB3104
AGCTGACGCGATTAAGGTTGTTATTCGTGAACCAGCGATGAACCGTGAAGAGTTTGAAACTGCTTTGACCAATGCGGGAGTTATTGGGAACTGGGAATGCTCGATCGGTTGGACCAGTTGGGCTGACGTTCTTCCCCTGGGAGTAACGAAAGCCAGCGGGCTTGAAACTCTGAGCGCCGACTTGGGTGTTCCCTTTGAAGGCACTGTCGCGATCGGTGATGGCACGAATGATGTTCCCATGATTGAGTGGGCAAACTTCGGCGTTGTCATGGGTGGCGCCGATGATAATGTGAAAAAATCCGGTGATTTTGTCACGGGAGCCGT
>NZ_JASONN010000151.1:0-324 GCF_030217285.1 Pauljensenia sp. UMB3104
GCAAGACGCTATTGTTATGCCCGTGAGTAATGATTATCAGGATGTCGTCAGCGCCAGTGAGCGCGGTGCGCAGGTGCTAGACCGTGCGCTCTCCGGTGGTGCAATGGGGGGCGAGGCCACGCCTGCTTCTGAAAGCAGGCCCGGTGTTGGTCCGTGGGTTGGCGAGCTTCCGACCGATGAAAAGTACGATCCTGAACTACTGAAGAACGGCGATCATCGTAACGTTGAAGACCAGTATCGCTACTGGACGATGGACGCGATCCGCGAAGACATCGCAGCCCATGCGCTCCCGTTCGAGGTTGCAATCGAGAACCTCGGTCATGA
>NZ_JASONN010000152.1:0-323 GCF_030217285.1 Pauljensenia sp. UMB3104
TGCGCGGGTGCGGCCCGGTATGAATGTGCCCGGCGTCCCGGAGCCTCCTTACAGAAACGGAGTACTCATCGGTACGCCGGGATCACACTCGGTGGTGTGTCACTGTCACTCAGCGATGACGCGGACATGCAGGTTTGCAGACACCTCAGAGTGCAGGTTGACCTTGACGGTGTAGTCTCCCAGCGTCTTGATCGGAGCAGGGATGACGATCTTGCGGCGATCAATCGTCTGGCCGATCTGATCCTGAACGGCCTGAGCGATGTCGGCACTTGAAACGGCGCCACAGAGTCGATCGTTGGAACCGGTCTTGCCGGAAACAGTCA
>NZ_JASONN010000153.1:0-322 GCF_030217285.1 Pauljensenia sp. UMB3104
GAGTAGGACAGCAAGCAGCGCAGCCATGATGCTGATTGCGAGGAATCGGACCGAAATTGTCAGTCCGCCGAAAGAGATGCTGCGCGACGAAGCGTCACTGCGTGCTGTCTTTGCGCCCCGTCCGCCACTACGTTCCTTCGTCTTCGTCGCCGCGTCCGGTTGACGGTTCCGGCGAAAACGTGATGCGACAGATGCTGAGCGTGAAGAG
This sequence comes from Pauljensenia sp. UMB3104, assembly GCF_030217285.1. Classification (NCBI taxonomy): domain Bacteria; kingdom Bacillati; phylum Actinomycetota; class Actinomycetes; order Actinomycetales; family Actinomycetaceae; genus Pauljensenia; species Pauljensenia sp. UMB3104. The sequence continues at coordinate 209 of NZ_JASONN010000153.1, forward strand.
TCCGAGCCTCCTGTTTTCAGGCGGGGTCCCGCCAAGCCGATGCGGCGCAGGCGATCCGAATGGAAGCGGCCCTTCGGCGAATCCTGACTCGCTTCGGCGCCCAACTCACGCGAT
>NZ_JASONN010000154.1:0-322 GCF_030217285.1 Pauljensenia sp. UMB3104
CTATTCCCTCGCGTCGGCGCGCACGAAGTCTGAGGCACCGGCACAGACCTCCGAAGACGCGCTCTTCCCCGCGACCGGGCAGATTCCGTCAGCTCGCCCCGCGGCAACCGGCTCCATCCCCGTGGCTTCGCGGTCGCCGAAGAACGAGGCCCCGGCCTCGTCGGGCGTGCTGCCGTGGCTCTCCGATGCCCCCGTGTCTTCGGACGTGGACAAGGGCGAGGAGCCAAAGGCCGAAGAGCAGGCGACCCCCGCGATCCCCATGAAGGCCGTGTCGGCGCCCGATTCCGCTGAGTCCGCACCTGCCGAGGCAGAGGAGAGCGCG
>NZ_JASONN010000155.1:0-321 GCF_030217285.1 Pauljensenia sp. UMB3104
TCATGCGTATCCCGGCCTCGTCTGCCTTTTCGCAGCACTTGCCGGAGCGACCTGGGGATCCCCATCCGCGCTCGTCCGCTCACGCTGGGCAAAAACCGTACAACGCCCCCGCCAACTCACCACCGCATACGCCTACGAATCCGCGATGGACGAAGTCGTCTACACGCTCGGCCCTGTACTCTCAACAGTCCTGGGCACCGTTTTCCACCCGGCACTCGGCATCATCCTGATCGTCGTCTTTGTCCTCATCGGAGGCATCGGATTCTTTAGCCAGCGCGCAACCGAACCTGAGCCCTCGCCTCGACCTACCGGTCACCGCCG
>NZ_JASONN010000156.1:0-321 GCF_030217285.1 Pauljensenia sp. UMB3104
CTCGGCCAAAGCCTCGGGGTCGATCGTCGACATCGCGATGCCGATGGGGACCGCGCACAGGAGTCGGTCGCGAGCGCTCCCGGCCGGGACGCTCCATTGACCCGAACGTATGGCGTGTACGCCGCCCGGGCCTCGTCGTAGCTGGTTGGCGATGGTCAGTGCCGACCGCATCATGTCCGAGACCGTGCCTTCCGGCGAGCCGGACGCTGCCTCATTCGCTGCGTCCGCGCGAACCATGCCGGCCAGTGCCCCGAGCGCGTAGGGAAGTCGTGGATCCATGTGTTCTCTCCTTCTCAGGCCAGGTCGCGTGCCAGCAATTCG
>NZ_JASONN010000015.1:0-48618 GCF_030217285.1 Pauljensenia sp. UMB3104
CATGTGGGTGCGCCAGCCAGATGGCGGGCGCACCCACATCATTATGTCTCGCGGCGTGCGTTACGCGGCCTGCTCCTGCCGGCCTCGCCACGCGCACGCGCCGGCGAGGCCGAGCAGGGCGGCTCCGCCCGCGAGCTGCGGGTAGATGCCGATGGACCCGGCCTTGGGGAGTACGCCGACCTGGGTATCGACGACGCGAATGCCGGGCGTGCGATCCCCGGGCAGGCTGCCCGAAGCGGGCAGGACGCGCACGGAGCTAAAGCCCTCGTCGGCACCGAAGTCCGTCTTGATGACGGTCGTGGCGTCAGCGTCCGTGCCGACTTCGATATGGAAGGCGACGGGACGGGGCAGCAGCGCATGCCCGGCGGGCGCGCGCGTCTCCACGAGCCAGTAGCTCTTACCGGTTTCGAGGGGCGCGGTCACGAATCGCGACCCGCCATCAAGAACAGAAACCGGGGTGCCAGCCAAGGCCTCGTTGTCGTAGATCGCGAAGGCCGCTCCGTCGAGCGGATACGTGCCGTCGTCGTTGGGGGTGCCGACCGGCTGCGTGCCGGCCTTCTCGATGCGGATCGGGCGGGGGCGCGCGGGCGCACAGGCCTCGTTGTTGGCCTCGCCGTCGTGATCGTAGGCGCCCGTCACCGCGTTGTAGAGGCCGTGGCCCGGGGTGAGGCGGTCGTTCGACGAGGCGCACTCGAGCAGGGCCTCGGAGTACCCGGCGGCCGCACTGTCGCGCGTGACCTTCATGCGGATGTACCACGTGGAGGACGCGCCCGGCTCGACGGTCGCACCCTCGGTGAGGACGTAGGAGGCGGCGGCCCCCTGCTCGGTCGCGCTGGCGAGAGCATCAACGCTGGTCGCGACGGTAGCGGAGCGCACGGTCAGGCCCGGCGCGAAGTTCGGCGTGTCCGTGAGGCGCCCGGTCGTGCCCGCGAGGGTGCCGTCGTTCGTGGCCGTGATGCGGTAGGTGACGGTGATGTCGTCCGTCGTCGCTCCCTCCACGGATTCGAGGTCCTTCTGGATGCGCAGCTTGGGCACCTGCTCGCGGTTGGTGAAGGTGCAGGTGATCGGCAGGGCCGCCGGGGACGAGGCCGGGGCGACCTGGGAGAAGTCCACACCACCCGTGTCAGCGTCGCGGGTGACATTCACGCGCTCGCCCACGCCGTTCAGGCAGGTCACATCGACGAGGCTCCACTGCGCGGAGTTCGGGTCATCGCTGGTCTTCCAGGGGCCAAAACGCCCCGGCGCACCAAAAGCCAACGGGAACCTGCCGGCGATTCGCGGCCCCGTCTCGGCGATGATGAACTGGGAGAAGCCGGGCATGAAGGCCCTGTAGCCGGAGGACACCGCCCCGGCCTCGCCGTATGCGGTCGGGGTCAGGTTCGCGTCCTCGAAGGAGTTCCACCCGACGAAGCCGTCGGCCGTCACGCTCGTGGTGAGCGGGGTTCCCGTGGGCGCGGCCCAGTCACCCACGCCCATCGTCGTGAAGGTGAACGGGGGAATCGCGTCGCCGACCTGTTCGGAGTCCGAGGTAACAGCTTTCGCGACGCGCACGTAGCGCTCCTGGCTGAAAGAGCCGTAGAGGCAGCCGAAGGACGCCTGGCTTTCCTTCGTCGTGAAGGTGGAGACAGGGGTCGAGCCGGCGGGCGGGGTGGCAGGGCAGTTACCGTCCGCGTTGGGCACGAATCCGTAGAGGACGAGGCGGTAGGGGATCCCATTGACGGTGATCGTCTGGTCCGAGGTGGTCTTCGTGATCGTCAGAATGTCATCTGACTGAGGTGTCTGGTCGGGCTTGCCTGCCGAGCCCGGGTAGTACTGGGGCTGATCCGTGTAGATGTCGTATCTGCCTTTTCCTTCACCGACTTTCTTGAAGCAGTGCCAGTTGCGATCGGATCGGGCAAGCGCGTAGTAGGGGGCGCTCGATGGGCAGGTGCGCGGCGCGGAGGCGCGGGAGACCCATTCGTAGGGGCCTCCCTTGCGTCGCACGGCCGTCGTGTCCGTGTCGTTGTCAGTTTCCTGCTGATCGAAGGGGAAGGATTCTTCGAGATCACCGATACGAATGTCGAAGGACGCGTGCACCCAGTGGATCTGGGAGTAGATCGGGTAGTTGTTGTGACGCACGGCCCCGATCAGGAAGGTGCTGTTGAGCGGGACGGTTCCGGGGTTGTTCGGCTTGTAGCCGAGCGCGCTCGTCGTTGAGGTCGAGATCGCGTCGGGCGTGTATTCGCCGTAGTAGGGGTACTGGTAGTAGGCAGCCAGGTGGTAGTCCCAGGCGACGCCTCGGGTGACGTAGGACCAGTAATCGCCGCTCTTCGCCGTATCTGCATCGAGCCAGTCTTGGGAGTATCCCGCGCGATACGCGACGGAGCGCTGGTTGGGGTCGGCGGAATTGTAGACCGTCATGCCGGGCACGATGCCGAAGTAGGAGTTGTCGGCGACGACGGTGGTGCGATCCGTGCCGGAGTCGTTGAGGACGGCCTTGCCGATTCGACCTTCGGATCGGTTGAAAGTGATGCTGTCGGCGCCGGGGGTCTCGAGGGGAGCCTCGGCCCGTGCGGCTCCGGGCACCATCACGAGGCCGGAGAGGGCGAGTCCGGCGAGCGCGGCAGCGATGATTCCACGCATGGCAATGCGACGCGGGCGCGACTGTCGCACCGTGCGGTCGGCTAGGTGGCCACCCGCCGGTGGATGGTCGTCTCGGTCGGCAGCGCCTTGACTCTGGACGCCACCCTGCATGTCAGTGAGTGTCATACTGCCCCCACGTTGATATGGTCACTGACTCACCATAACAATGGGACCTAGTTCCTGCACGACCCCCTAGGTCAGTATTTATTCATGCCCACACTCACGGACAGAAATTCGCACACTGACCCACGCTGCGAGTCAATCGCGCCCACCTCACACAACAACTAAGCAATCAAGCTGACCGCGCACACTTAACGGGACCTACGGCCCATCACCCATCAATACGGCGACAGACATATGAGCACACTCACCGCGTGGTAAAGAGAAAACACTTGTGCTCTGCACAACATGCGGGGGCGACCAAGCGTCCCACAGAGTCCCCATCGACAGGCAACACGCCACCGCTCAGACCGCCGACCCAACCAAGCAAGTGTCCACACTCTGTTTGCTCGCACACACTTATCGTCACATATGTAACATTTGCACCAGAAGTCACAGTCGCACCATTGCCGAGTATTCCCCGGCATAGCGCGCAAACAGAAGAAAGAACGAGCCTGTGCACATCGGAAACATCCCGACAGATGAGGCCACAGCACTTCCTACGCCCGTTAGACTGTGACTGGGAGCGGCCTCGCTTCCACAACGAACGTACGTCGCGCACAGCGCGGGGGAATGAGGAGAGCACGACTATGAGCATCTTCGACCGCTTCGAGAGCGCCGTCGAGAGAGGCGTCAACGGCGCCTTCTCGCGCGTGTTCCGGTCGGGGATCAAGCCCGTGGACATCACCACGGCGATCCGCCGCGCCATGGACGAATCCGTCCAGGAAGTCTCCGCCTCGCGCATCATCGCCGCGAACCACTTCGCGGTCTACGCCTCGCGCACCGACCTCACGTCCCTCGAGGCATCCCTTGACGTCCTCGCCGACGAGTTCGCCCAGCAGGCCACCGAGCACGCCTCCTCAAACGGCTACTCCCTCCTCGGCCCCGTGACGATCGAATTCATTGCCGACGCCTCCGAACCCAGCGGCACCCTCAAGGTCGACGCCGAAAACCGCAGGGGACCCGCGGCACCCGCCACCGCCTCGTCCGCATCCCCCGAGCACCCCATCATCGACGTCGACGGCGAAAAATGGCTCCTCACCGAGCCCGTGACCGTCATCGGACGCGGCTCCGAGGCCGACATCGTCGTCAACGACTCGGGTGTCTCGCGCCGTCACCTCGAACTGCGCATCACCCCCACCGGCGTGATCGCCACCGACCTCGGTTCCACCAACGGCACCTTCGTCGAGGGGCACCGTATCGACGCAGCGACCCTGCTCGACGGCAACCAAATCGTCATCGGACGTACCAAGATCCTCTTCTGGACCCACCCAGACCAGAGCGGAGTTTAATGAAGTGACCACCGACCTCGCATTCACCGTCTTCCGCATCGGGTTCCTGGTGCTGCTGTGGCTCCTCGTGCTCGCGGCCGTCAACACGCTGCGACGCGACATCTTCGGCACCGTCGTCACCCCGCGCGGCAAGGGACGCGACAAGGCGACGTCACGCCGCAAAGCCTCCCGCGACAAGCGCAAGGACAAGAAGCGCACGTCCTCCAACCCGCTGGCCCCCAAGGATCTCCTGGTGACCGGCGGCCCGCTCGTGGGCACCATGCTGCCCCTCGGCGAGGCCCCCATCGTCATCGGGCGCTCACCCGCCTGCACCCTCGTGCTCGAAGACGAGTACGCCTCCAGCCGCCACGCGGCGCTCACCCCCCAGTCCGATGGCTGGTGGATCGAAGACCTCTCCAGCCGAAACGGCACCTTCATCGACGACGAACGACTGAGCACCCCGCGCCAGCTCAAGATCGGTGACGTCATCCGAATCGGCCAGACGACTCTCGAATTGGTGGGTTGATATGTCAGGAAACGCGGTTCAATTCCACTACGCTGCCCGCTCCGACGTGGGCCTCGTCCGTTCCAACAACCAGGATTCGGGCTACGCCGGCGCGAACCTCCTCGTCCTCGCCGACGGCATGGGCGGCCCCGCAGGCGGCGACATCGCCTCCTCCGTGGCCCTCGCGCACCTCGTCCCCCTCGACACGGACTCCCACCCGGCCGACTCGATGCTCCCCCTCCTGCGCGAGGCACTCCTCGACGCGCACGAGGAGCTCACCGACCGCTCGAGCCGCGACCGCGACCTCGAAGGCCTGGGCACCACCTGCATCGCGCTCATGCGCAGCGGCAACCGCCTCGCCATGGTCCACATCGGCGACTCGCGCGCCTACGTGCTGCGCGGCGACACGCTCACGCAGGTCACAACCGACCACTCCTTCGTGCAATACCTGGTCGACACCGGCCAGATCACGCCCGAGGAAGCCGAGCACCACCCCAACCGCAACGTCGTCCTGAAGATCCTCGGCGACGCGCAGGCCGACGTCGCCCCCGACGAAACCATCCGCGAGGCCGTCGTCGGCGACCGCTGGATGCTGTGCTCCGACGGCCTCTCCGGCCTCGTCTCCCCCGAGACGATCGGCCAGGTCATGGCCGACATCAAGGATCCGGGCGAGTGCGCCGAAGAGCTGATCCGCCTGGCGCTCCTGGGTGGCGGCCCCGACAACATCACGTGCGTCATCGCGGACATCGTCCCCGCCGGCACGTTCCCGCCCGCTCCCCCGCAGATCGTGGGCGCCGCGGCCATCGACCGCAACGCTAAGTCCCGCGGAGGCGAAGGCGCGGCAGCCCGCGCGGCTGCCCTGGGTTCCTCGTCCTCGGGCACCCCCACCGACGAGGACGAGGCCCCCATCGAGCTCAAGCCCCGCTCCTCCTGGTGGACCCCGGTGTTCATCTCGCTGGTGACGGTCCTCGTCGTCGCGGCCTCGTGGATGTCGTGGAAGTGGACGCAAACCCAGTACTACGCGATCGGCCAGGACGGCTACGTCGTCATCTACCAGGGCATCCCCCAGTCGATCGGCCCGTGGCAGCTCTCGCACGCGGTCGAGGTCTCGAGCGTGTCCCTCGCCGACCTGGCACCCGTCGATCGCCAGCGCCTCGACACGCCGGTCCTGCGTTCCTCGCGCGCCGACATTGACTCCTACATCGAGGGCCTCAAGCGCTCCGCGGCCGAGAACGCGGCCTCGTCGTCCTCCTCGTCCTCGTCGTCGACGCCTCAGTCGGGGACGTCCCAATCCGGCGCGTCCCAGTCCGGGGCGCAGAGCGGGGGCGCCTCCTAATGGCTACCGTATCGATCGCGCCGGCCCGGCCTCGCCGATTCCTGGAGCTGACCCTCATGGGGTTGGCCTTGGCCGTCGGCATCGCCGGCTACGTGCTGACGTCGCTGAACTACACGGGGGAGATCCCCGCGAACCTGCTCACGCAGGTCGGCGTCCTGGTGGCCATCGCCATCATCGCCGAGGTCGGCGTGCACTTCCTGGCGCCCTACGCTGACCCCGTGATCCTGCCGGTCGCGGTGGCGCTGACGGGCCTGGGGCTGGCGATGATCTACCGCCTCGACCTGTCGTATGCCCGCAGGGACGAGGCCGTGGTTGGTTTCCGCCAGGCCCTCTTCGTGGGCATCGCGATCGTTATCGCGGCGGTCATTTTGATCACGCTGCGCGACCACCGCATGCTGCGCCGCTACACCTACACCTTCGGCGCACTCTCACTGTTCCTGCTGCTCCTGCCCATGATCCCGGGCCTGGGCCAGGAGACCTTCGGCGCGCGCGTGTGGATCCACCTGGGTCCCATCTCCGTTCAGCCCGGCGAGCTCGTGAAGATCACGCTGGCGATCTTCTTCGCCGGATATCTCGTGACGAACCGCGACAACCTGGCGATCGGCGGCCGCAAGTTCCTCGGCATGCGCCTGCCGCGCGCCCGCGACCTCGGCCCGATCATGGTCGTGTGGCTGATCGGCATCGCGATCCTCGTCCTGCAGCGCGACCTGGGTACCTCGCTGCTCTTCTTCGGCCTTTTCGTCGCGATGCTATACGTCGCCACGAACCGCGTGTCGTGGCTGGTCATCGGCTTTGCTCTGTTCGTGCCCGCGGTCCTCGTGGCGGTCAAGTCCTTCGCCCACGTGCAGACGCGCTTCAACATCTGGCTCAACGCCCTCGATCCCGACATCTACAACCAGGGGTCCTATCAGCTCGTCCAGGGCCTGTTCGGACAGGCTTCCGGCGGCCTCATGGGCACCGGCTGGGGCCGCGGCTACCCGCAGCTCGTGCCGCTGGCGAACTCCGACTTCATCCTCTCCTCCTTCGCGGAGGAACTGGGCTTGACCGGCATGGCCGCCATCCTGGTCCTGTACCTGATCCTCATCCAGCGAGGCCTGCGCGCGGCGCTGACGGTGCGTGACGGCTTCGGCAAGCTCCTGGCCACCGGCCTGAGCTTCTCGCTGGCCATCCAGCTGTTCGTGGTGCTCGGCGGCATCACGCGCATCATCCCGCTGACCGGCCTGACGGCCCCGTTCCTGGCGGCCGGCGGCTCGTCGATGGTGTCCTCGTGGATCACCGTCGCCCTGCTGATCCGCGTATCCGACGCTGCTCGCCGCCCGGCCTCGACCCCCGCACCGTGGAATTCCGGCATCCAGCCAGCCGTGGGAGTGGGTGAGTAAACCGTGAACAACCAGATCCGCAAGATCTTCATCATCGTCCTCATCATGTTCGCCCTGCTGGGCGTGGGCGTGACGAATACGCAGTTCATCTCCGCGTCTTCGCTCAACGCCGACGCGCGCAACCAGCGCACGATCCTGCACGCCGCGGAAACCGACCGCGGCCCGATCATCGTCGACAAGACGGCCATCGCCTCGTCCGAGCGCGAACAGGACTCCAAGCGTTACGTGCGCTCCTACGCCGAGGGTCCGCTGTATGCGCCGGTCACGGGCTATTTCTCGTCCGTGGGAAACGCGTCGACGGGTATCGAGGCCGCCGAAGAGGACGTCCTGGACGGCCAGTCGCAGACGCTGCTCGGCCAGCGCCTGCGCAACCTCCTGACGGGCCAGAACCGCCAGGGCGGCGGCGTGGAGCTCACCCTGAACTCGCAGATGCAGAAGGCCGCCGCCGAGGCCCTCGGGAACCGCAAGGGTGCCGTCGTGGCTCTCGATGCGAAGACCGGCGCGGTCCTCGCGATGTACTCGGCGCCGACGTTCGATCCGAACCAGCTTGCCTCCTCCGACGCGAACGCTGTGTCGGACGCGTTCTCGGCGCTCTCCTCGGACCCGAATAATCCGCTGCTCAACCGCGCGATCTCGCAGCGCTACGCGCCCGGTTCCACCTTCAAGGTCCTCACGACGATCGCTCTCATCGAAAACGGTGTCGCCGAGCCGGACACGCGCATGCCGTCGCCGGTGTCCACGACCCTGCCCGGCACCGCGACCGAGGTGTCCAACATCGAGTCCTCGACCTGCGGTGACGGTAACCCAACGCTGACCGAGGCCTTCGCCCGCTCGTGCAACACGACCTTCGTGCTCGCCTCCGAGCAGCTGACGACCCAGCAGCTCGTCGACGTGACGAACCGATTCGGTTTCGGGCGCGACTCCCAGATCCCGCTGGCGGTGACCCCCTCAGTCTTCCCCTCCGACGCAGACCCCGCGCAGCTCGCGATGAGCTCAATCGGCCAGTACACGGTCCAGACGACGCCCCTGCAGATGGCCCAGATCGCCCAGACGGTCGCCAACCAGGGCCAGATGATGACCCCGTACCTCATCGACTCGATCGTGGACGCCGACAACCAGGTCGTGCGCACGAACAGCCCGACCGACGGCGGCCGCCCGATTTCCGCGGAGACGGCCTCGAAGCTGCGCGCCATGATGGAAGCCGTCGTTTCCCAGCCCTACGGCACCGGCACGACGATGGCACTGCCGAACGTGGCCGTCGCCGCCAAGACCGGCACTGCTGAGACCGGTGAAGGCAACCGCGCAAACGCGTGGGCCATCGGCTTCGCGCCCGCCGACAACCCGCAGATCGCTTTCGCGGTCCTCGTCGAGGGCGACGACACCAACCCCACCCCGCACGGTGGCGACGTGGCCGGCCCGATCGCTCGCGCTGTCCTGGAAGCGGGGCTCAAGTGAGCGCGCCACGCATGACATCCGGCGCCGGGCGAGTGCTCGGCGGGCGCTACACGCTGCTCACCCCGATCGCACAGGGCGGCATGGGCGAGGTGTGGAAAGCCCGAGACCGGGTCAGCGGACACATCGTCGCCGCGAAGGTCCTGCGCCCCGAGCTGGCGGGCGAGGAGCTCTCCCTGTCGCGCCTGCGCCTCGAGGCCCGCAACTCGATGTCGATTTCCCACCCGAATATCGCGAACACGCAGGATTCGGGCCAGGAGGACGGTATCGGCTGGATCATCATGGAGCTCGTCGACGGCTACCCGCTGACGGACTACCTGCGCGGCGGCTCGCGCATCGAGCCCGAGTACCTCATGCCGATCCTCGTGCAGGTCGCGATGGCCCTGGGCGCCGCCGCGCGCGCTGGCGTCGTGCACCGCGACATCAAGCCCGCGAACATCCTTGTTCGCCCTGACGGCATGGTGAAACTGACGGACTTCGGCATCTCGCGCGCCACCGGCCAGGTGAACCTGACGGCCGCGGGCATGGTCATGGGCACCGCCCAGTACCTGCCGCCCGAGCAAGCCATGGGCGAGATCGCCACCCCCATCGGCGACCTGTATGCCCTCGGCGTCATCGCCTACGAGGCCGCGGCCGGGCGCCGCCCCTTCACCGGCGAAACGCAGGTGGACATCGCGTTCTCGCACGTCAACGACCCGGTGCCCCCGCTCCCGGATTTTGTCCCCGAGCCGCTCGCGGACGTCATCTTGCACCTGCTGGAGAAGGACCCCGCGAAGCGCCCCGAATCTGGCTCTGCCGCCGTGCGCGAGATCGCCGCGGCCGCCAAGGCCATGGGGATCTCCGTGACTCCCCGGCCTCTCCCCCTGCCGAAGGCCGCGCAGCGCCCGGCCGAGGTCCGCACGCCCGTCCAGCCCTCCGTGCCGATCGTTGCGCCGGTGCGTCACCTCACGCGCCGCACGCTCCCCGAGGACATGCTGCAACCTCCCTCAGGCCTGACCCCCAAGGTGCGCACCACGACCGGCCGCCACGCCGCCGTCCCCGTCCTGGACGAGGCGACCACGATCGCGCCCTCCTCCTCGGCGATTCCCATCACGGGCCGCCACGCGTCGGTTCCGCGCATCCTCGACGAGGCCGAGGTCCTTCCGACCGCACGCCCCGTTTCCGCGCCGACCCGGGTTCGTCGCCTGCACCCCGAGACCACCGGAGAGCATGCACCCGCGGTGTCCGGTGCCGTCCGCTCGCTGACCTCGACCGGGCGCCACGCGGCAGTCCCGGCCCCTCCGGTCGCCCCTCAGGCACCCGCCTCGGCGCCAACTCCGACCCGCTCCACCGCCACGGCACCCGCCGCTCCCTCTACCCCGGCATCTGTGCCTGCGCCCGCCACCAAGCCGACGTCGGCCTCGGCGCCGCGGCACGCGGTACCCACGCGTGCCGAGCAGGCCCCTCAGCCCAGCGAGAGCGCACAGCGTCCCCAGGCACCCATCCCCACGCCGCCCGTCACACCCGAGTCCGACCAGGCCTCCCCGGCCTCGGATGACCGCCGAGCCGCCCTCGCGCAGCGCCTGCGTGAACGCGCAGCCACCCGTCAGGCCGAGGACGCCGCCGAGGCGCAGCGCCGCGAACGCGTCGCACGCGAAGAGGAGCAGCGCCAACGCGAACTGCGCGAAGCCCGCGAACGCCGCGAAGCCGAACAGGCACAGCGCAAGGCCGAACAGGCACAGCGCGAAGCCGAACAGGCACAGCGCAAGGCCGCCCAACGCAGCGCCCCCGCCATCCCCCAGCCGACCCGCACCGAGCAGCGCACCGAGCAGCCCCGCCACCAAAAGGCAGCCACGGCCTCGTCGGCGCGCCCCACGAACGGTGGAACGCCGCGCGTGTACGGCACCGTCCCCCAGCCTCGGGCCACCAAGCCGTCGTCTCGTCCACGCCGATCCGTGTTCGAGCCTCGACCCGAGAAGACCACGCGCGGACCGCGCTGGCACGACCTCGACGCCCGATCGGCAGACAGGACGCGGCCGCCGGCCAAAACCGCCTACTCGCGCAGCGTGGTCGCACCACCCGTCCCAGCATCCAGGCAGATTATTCGCGCGGTCATCGTCGCAATCATCGTGATTGGGCTCATCGCGCTCACAGCTATTACGATCAAACACATGCTTGGCTCCCTGATTCATCCAAGTGCGGGAGCACACATTATCGAGGAGGTTAGGACATGGCAGAGCCCATGGCCCACCGTCTAGCTGGCCGATACGAGGTCCGCTCGCTCATCGGGCGAGGCGGCATGGCCGAGGTCCACCTGGGCTTCGACACTCGTCTGTCGCGCGTCGTCGCCATCAAGATGCTGCGACGCGACCTGGCACAGGATTCGATCTTCCAGGCGCGCTTCCGCCGCGAAGCGCAGTCAGCGGCGTCGCTGAATCACCCGAACATCGTCGCCGTCTACGACACCGGCGAGGAAATCATCGAAGACGCGTCCGGCCGCTCGATCGCGGTGCCCTACATCGTCATGGAGTACGTGGAGGGGCACACGGTCAAGGACCTCATCTCCGACGGCACGGCCGTGCCGATCAACGAGGCCATCGAGATCGTGTCCGGCGTCCTGTCCGCCCTCCAGTACTCGCACGCGAACCACCTGGTGCACCGCGACATTAAGCCCGGCAACATCATGCTGACGTCGGACGGCAAGGTCAAGGTCATGGACTTCGGCATCGCCCGCGCCCTGACCGACTCGCAGGCCACCATGACGCAGACGAACGCCGTCGTCGGCACCGCCCAGTACCTCTCCCCCGAGCAGGCACGAGGCGAGGCCGTGGACGCCCGCTCCGACCTGTACTCGACAGGTGTCGTGCTCTTCGAGCTGCTGACCGGCCGCCCGCCCTTCAAGGGCGACTCCGCCGTCGCCGTCGCCTACCAGCACGTCGAGCAGATCCCGCCCACGCCCTCGTCGATCCTGTCCGATATCCCGGACTCCCTCGACCGCGTGGTGCTCAAGGCCCTGGCGAAGAACCGCGAGGACCGCTACCCGAGCGCGGCCGCGATGCTCGCGGACCTGCAGCGCGTCGCCCGAGGCCTCGACGTGGGTGCACCGCCCGCGGACTCGTGGGCCACCGAGGTGCTGCCCGCCGCCGGTGCGGCTAGCGCCCAGACCGCTGCAACCATGCCGATGGCAGCCGTCGCCAACCGCACCCCCGCCCCGGCGATGGCCGCGACCTCCACGTCGCTGCCCCCCGTGGCCACCGCGGACGCGGATGACGACGCCGCGAAGTCACGCAAGCGCCGCACGGCGATCATCGCGACCCTCGTGGTCATCGCCCTGCTGCTCATCGGCGGCTCGGTGTGGGCCCTCACGCGCGGCGCCGCACAAGCCGAGACGATCGCGGTCCCCAACGTTGTCGGCCTGACGCAGGCCGAGGCGAAGACCCAGATCGAGCAGGCCGGATTCACCTGGGAACTCAACCCCGACAAGGTCGCCTCCGACACCGTGGCCGAGGGGTCCGTCGCCTCCACCGATCCGACAGCCGGCACGCAGGCCGAGAAGGGCGCGACCGTGCGCGTCACCATCTCCTCCGGCCCCGATTCCGTGACCCTGCCGGACAACCTGGTCGGCATGAGCCCTGACGACGCACGCAAGGCGATCGAGGCCCTGGGCTTGAAGTGGGAGCTCGACAACAGCAAGGTCGCCTCCGACACCGTCCCCGAGGGCAAGGTCGCGCAGACCAACCCCTCCCCCGGTTCGAAGGTGAAGGCCGGCCAGACGATCCGCGCCTACCTGTCCTCCGGTTCTGACCAGGTCGATGTTCCGGACCTGTCCGGCATGAGCCAGGACCAGGCGCGCAGCGCCCTGAAGGCCGTCGGCCTGGAACTCGGTAACGTGACGAGCGTCGACTCCGAGAAGGACAAGGATCGCATCGTCGATCAGGACCCGGCCACCGGCACGAAGGTCAAGAAGGGCTCCACCGTCGGCGTGTCCGTGTCGAACGGTAAGGCCGCCCAGGTGGAGATCCCCTCCGTCGTCGGCATCGGCCGTGATGACGCCGAGGCGCAGCTCAAGGCTCTCGGCCTGAACGTCACCGTCGAGGAAGTCTCGGGCAACCAGCCCGCCGGCCAGGTCCTGTCCGTCGAGCCCGGCGTGGGCTCGAAGGTCGACAAGAACTCGACCGTGAAGCTGAAGGTCGCGAAGGGCACCCAGAACGGCAACAACGGCAACAATAACGGCAACAACGGGAACGGCCACTGAGGCTCCCGCGGGTCGGGTCCGCGTGACGGTATCGAGCCGAGCGGTCACTGATCGGGTGAGTAACTGATCGGACTAGCGGCTAACACCGGCTAGCGACTGACCCGGCGATTGATGAGGCCCGCGCCGCAGGATTTCTCCTGGCGAGCGCGGGCCTCACTGTATGCGCGGGGCTGCCTCCGCAACGCACATGAGCGAACCGGTGGCATTGTTGCTGGGCCACGCGAGCCATACTGGTTGAGACGCATCGCTCGCTTCCACCACGAATAGCGTGCCAGACGCGCCCGCCAAAACACCCGCCCTCGCCAACAGTCAGCGCCCTTCGCCAATAGGTTTCGCAACACTGCTTCACCCCAGACAGCCGGTATCCCACGCGGATAGGTTATGACGATATGGATAGGTTATCGGCATCCGGATAGGTTAATAAGCTATCCGCATACGCATAACCTATCCGTATGCTCGTAACCTATCCGGATGTTCACGCCAACAAGTACATCTGCGGCACCAGATCGGGAACGTTACACCACTTAGGGAGCATTGCACCAGCTCAGAAAGGGTGTAACACTCCCTAAACGGTGTCACACCACAAAGCAACAAGAACTTTCGTGGCCGCGCCTGGTCAGCACCATGCAAATTCTGGCGTCACACCGCTAAACAACAAGCGCTATCGCACACGCTCCTCAAGGAGCTCACGCCGAACGGGGGCTTTTGCACGACACGACGCTTCGACACGCCGGCGAGGCACGCCCTCAGGCCCCCATGTAGTGCAAAACCCCCAGAACGCAGACCCTACAGCTTGAAGCGCTCGGCGACGACGGGCTTGAGGGACACGGCACGCTCACGCGCGTCGGCGTCGCCGCAGGCGGCCAGCCAGTTGGCGAACATGAGGTGCCCGGACTGGGTCATGACGGACTCGGGGTGGAACTGGACGCCCTCAAGGGGCAGGGAGCGGTGGCGCACGCCCATGATGATGCCGGACTCGGTGCTCGCGGAGACCTCGAGCTCGTCGGGCATGGTCGCCGGGTCGATAGTCAGCGAGTGGTAGCGGGTGACGGTCAGCGGCGAGGGCACGCCCTCGAACACGCCGCGCCCGTCGTGGGTGATGACGGAGGTCTTGCCGTGCATGAGCTCGGGCGCATGCCCGACGGTCGCGCCGAAGAGCTCGCCCAGGGCCTGATGGCCCAGGCACACGCCCAGCATCGGGATCTTGCGCTCGGCGCAGTCGGCGATGGTCTGCAGGGAGGCGCCGGCGCTCTTGGGGTCGCCGGGTCCGGGGGAGATGAGGACGCCGTCGTAGCCTGCCTCGAACCACGCGGGATCCACGACATCGTTGCGCACAACGTCCACGACCGCGCCCAGGTGGCGCAGGTAGCCCACGATCGTGAAGACGAACGAGTCATAGTTGTCGACGCAGAGGATTCGTGCCATCGCAGGTCCTTTCATGTACGAGGCCGGGGCCCCTTCTCCGGCATCCATGGTAGGGCGCTCGCCGACTGGGCGCGCGGGCGCTGTCCGTTCTCCGGGCGCGCGGACACGGACAGCGGAAACCCGGCCCACACACGTGGATACAGCACGAGGCCGGGGTGGCCCCGGCCTCGTCCCTTCCAGAAGCGTGCGGCTCAGGCGCCGCCGACGGAGGACTGTCCCAGTTCCAGGTAGGACTGGACCCAGGGGTAGACCCAGGTGAACAGGGCGGCGACTGCAGCGCCGATGAGGGCCAGGGATTCGATGACTTTGAACCAGGTGGGGCCGGGCAGGTGGCGGAAGATCCATGCGTACATGTGGGGTCCTTCAGTTCGTGGGTTCGTCGACGAGTTCGGCGGGCACGCCCGTGTCCTTGGGGGTCCAGGATTCGAACTTGAGGTGGACGATGTAGCGCTGCCAGTTGCCGTATTCGGGGTGGCAGGTGGTCATGGTCATCCAGCGCTCGGTGGGTGTTTCGGACCAGGAGAGGTCGTCGATGACGGGGGCGACGACGCGCATCTGCGTGGGGTCGGTGGCGTCGATGATCTCGGAGGAGACCATGGAGTAGACGAGGTAGTGGTCGTCGACTTCCACGACGACCTTGTCGCCCTGGGTGAGCCGGTCAATCCAGCGGAAGTTGTTGCCGTAGGTGCGGCGGTGGCCGGCGACGGAGAAGTTGCCGACGCCGCCGGGCTGGGTGGTCGTGTCGTAGTGGCCGGCCCACCCCTGGTCGAGGACGTAGGAGGTGGTGCCTTCGGCGAGCGGGATCTTCATCCAGTCCCAGGTGGGCACGTGGATGAGGCCGTAGACTTCGCCGTCGCCGACTTCGCGCGTGAACTCGGGCGGGTCGTCGGTGCGGACTTCGCCGAGGGTGCGCTTGGCGGGCTGGTGGCTGTCTTCGTACGAGGCGATGGTCTGGGAGACCTGCCCGGAGACTTCGTAGGTCGTCCAGTACAGCTGCCAGACGGAGAAGAGGCCGACGATGAACGCGAAGGTGATGAGCAGTTCGCCGATGACACCGACGATGTTCCAGAAGATGTTGGAGCGCTTTTTGCTTGTCGGCGAGGCTGGGGCGACGTGTTCACCCATTCGTTTCCTCCACGGTTGCGTAGTTGACTGTCTGCGAGGTGGTGGCGGGCGCGAAGCTCAGGGAGTCTTTGGTCTGCATGTCCCACCCGAGGCCGTACTTTGTCACGTAGACCTGGTAATTCACCATACGTGGGTTTGCAGTAACCGTCGCGCGCAGGGTGGCAGGATCACCGATTGCTTGGATCACATAGGGCGGCGAGTAGCTGGTGCCGTCGACGAGGATGACGTTGCCGATGCAGCGGATGACGGTGCGGGAGGTGACGCGCACGCCTTGGACGGTCATGGCCTCGGCGCCGCCGCTCCACAGGGCGTTCATGGTGTCCTCGATGTCCTGCTGGTGGATGACGAGGTCGTTGGGGGTTGCGCCTTCGGGGATCTGTCCGGGGGGTGCGTCGGAGAGGGTGATTTGGACGCCGGGTCCGGAGACGGGGCGGTTGGAGCGTGCGGTGAACGCGTCTTCGTCGGGGGCGCCGGATTGGGGGTCGGCGGAGGAGAAGCTCTGGACCTGCGCGTCGAGCTCGGACACCTCATTGTCGAGGGTTTTGACCTGTTCCTGGCGGTTACGCACGAGGGTGGTCAGGTCGGAGGTGGCGGCGGGGTTTTTGCGTTCGTTGAGCGCGGAGACGGAGAACAGGAGTCCGGAGGCGACGGTGACGGCGAGGACGCCTGCGATGTGGCGGACGCTGCGTGGGCGCATCTCTCCCCCTCCCGTGGCGCTGCGCTTTGGCACTTTCCACGTCCGAGACTACGCTAGTGTTGCGACTAATTCATCACCGCCGGGCGGTTTTCTTCCCGCGCGGGCCAGCAGAGAGGACCCGACGTGGCCGAATCCAAGAAGCGTAAGAAGAATGGGCATGAGGTTGAGGACGATACCGATATCCAGAACTGGACTGACGGTATTCCGCTGAGCCCGGCCTGGTGGGCGCCCGCTTTCGTGACCCTGATGATTCTGGGTCTGCTGTGGGTTGTCGTCTACTACATTTCGTCGGGCACGTACCCGGTGCCGAAGTTGGGCGCGTGGAACATCGCGGTGGGCTTGGGCACGATGATGGTGGGCTTCCTGATGACGCTGCGTTGGCGTTGACGGGGGCGCGGTGGGCGCGAGCCTGCCGTCTCCAGTGAGTGTGAGTGTGGGGCGTTCCGGCTGCGGCCGGGACGCCCCACTGTTTGTATCGATGTCTATCGACGAGGCCGGGGCTGGCTGTCGGGTCGAAGCGGAGTCGCCGGGTCCCGAGTGCAGCTGCCGGGTTATGGGCGACTGAGTTCGACTCTCATGCCCGCGTCGTACATGCCGAGGAGGGAGCGTCCGGCGAGGCCGTCTTCGAGGCGCGCGGGGTGCGCGCTGGCGAAGGACATGACGGTCGTGGCGCCGGCTCGCAGGATCGCGGGTGAGGCCGGGGCGGAGGGGCCGAGGACGACGGTGTGGGCGTCGGAGGAGAGCGCAAGGAGGCGCGGCATGGTTTTGTTGACGAACGCGGATCCGGAGATGAAGACGTAGTCCATCTCGGGGAGCAGGTATTCGCAGGCGGAGTCGGGGTAGTCGCCGTCGAAGACGTTGCGTTCGAGGATGGTGAGCTCGGCGGCATCGGGCATGGCGGCGGCCGCGAAGGGGAAGTGTCCGATGACGGCAACGCGCTTGCCGGCGACGAGGGGCGCGTAGGGATGGAACGTGCGCGCCCAGTTGTTTTCCTTGCAGGGGCGGAAACCGTGGGCGAGGGCGCGCACGGGGTGGGAGTGGTAGGCGTTGACGGCGGCCATGCCGATGCCGGCGTCTTCGAAGTTCCAGGACTTGGCGAGGGCCGCGACGTCGCGCAGGGGGCGTCCGACGAGGTCGGAGGGGTCTTCGGTGGCGCGCGGGCGGGACTGGACGTTCATGCCGAAGGCCATGCCGACGCCGTCTTCGCTGGAGGCGACGCGACGCCATTTGCCGTCGGTGTGGATCGCCGTGACGGTGATGTCGGCGGGGATCTCGTCGATGAGCTGGTCGTACAGGTCCCAGGGGCTGGTCATGGTCTCTCCTGTGGGAAGCATGAGGGAGGGTCCGGCATGCTTTGCCGGACCCTCCCTATGTTAGGCCATCCTTAGATGCGACGCGCCTGTCGGTCGTGAACGCGTCACGCGCCGTAGACCTCGTACAGGACGCGGAAAGCGAGCGCGCAAAGCGCGACCATGCCCGCGATCATGCCGAGGGCCGCGAGCGCCTGGCGGCGATTCTGCGCGGCCTCCGTGACGCCCGAGCGCGGGCGTGCCAGGCGCACCAAAACCCACGTGGCGGCCACGCCAGCGATCGCCCCGCCGATGTGCCCCTGCCAGGAGATGCCGCTGACCACGAAGCCGTACACGAGGTTGACGCCGAGCAGGGTCAGGATCGCGGTCGTGTCGGACCCACCCAGGCGCTGCAGGACAAACACCGCGCCGAAGAGCCCAAACACGGCGGCGGACGCGCCCACCGTGCTGACGAAAATCTCGGTGGGCTGGATCAGGCACCACGCGAGGATGAAAGCGGAGCCGCCCAGCGCGCTCACCAGGTAGACGGTGAGGAAGCGCCACCAGCCCATCACCGGCTCGATCGCGCGTCCCACCCAGTACAGGGACAGCATGTTGAACAGGATGTGCAACAGGCCGCCGTGCAGGAAAGCCCCCGTGAGGATCGTCCACGGGTGGGCCATCAGCTGCGCGGGCACGAGGGCGAGCGAGGATATGAGAGAGGGCAACACCCATGTGAGGGCGTACATGAGGACGCAGATCGTCATCATCGCGTAGGTGACGACCGGCGCGCCAGCGGCGGCCGCGCGCGACGGGGAACGCATCCACCCCTTCTTCGAGGAGGAGCAGTCCACGCAGATGGAGCGCACCTCGGTGGGGATCGCGCAGTCCACGCACATGGGGCGGTTGCAGCGCTTGCAGTAGTCGACGCTGCGCACGCCCGGGTGGCGCGGGCACTCGGGAGCGGCGCGCGGGTCAGAGCGTTGGCCGTAGCTCGGCATGCTCATAGCTTCCCTTTCGGCGGGGTAAGGGACGAGGCCGGGGAGCGCCATCCCGGTCACTGCGCGCAGCAGCGGGGGGCGGCCCCGGCCTCGTCGATGATGAGGGGAGAGGGTCAGTCGACGATCTCGATGGAGTTGATGACCTGCTCCGTCACGGGGCGGTCCTGGAGGCCCGTGGGGGTCGTGGCGATGGCGTCGACGACGCGCTTGGACTCCTCGTCGACGACCTTGCCGAAGATCGTGTGGTTGCCGAGCAGCCACGGGGTGGGGGCCACGGTGATGAAGAACTGGGAGCCGTTGGTGCCCTTGCCCATGCGCTTGCCGGCGTTGGCCATGGCGAGCAGGTAGGGGTCGTTGAAGTTCAGCTCGGGGTGGATCTCATCGTTGAACTGGTAGCCGGGGCCGCCGGTGCCGGTGCCGAGGGGGTCGCCGCCCTGGATCATGAAGCCGGGGATGACGCGGTGGAAGATGGTGCCGTCGTAGAGGGGACGGGAGGTCTTCTGGCCGGTCTTCGGGTCGACCCATTCGCGCTCGCCCTTGGCCAGGGTCACGAAGTTGTTGACCGTGTTGGGGGCGTGGTTGGGGAACAGTTCGACGGTGATGTCGCCAGCGGAGGTGTGAAGAATAGCTTTCATGAGACCAATGGTCGCATCTTTTCCTGGGGGTTTCCTGTCCGTCGCGCACGTCACGGGAGCCGGTGGGCTGCAGATCACAGCCCGTTGTAGCACAATAGGGGTGAGTGGCGCGTCCGCG
The DNA here is from genome assembly GCF_030217285.1 of Pauljensenia sp. UMB3104. Classification (NCBI taxonomy): domain Bacteria; kingdom Bacillati; phylum Actinomycetota; class Actinomycetes; order Actinomycetales; family Actinomycetaceae; genus Pauljensenia; species Pauljensenia sp. UMB3104. The sequence continues at coordinate 19,249 of NZ_JASONN010000015.1, forward strand.
CCCCTGTTTATTGTGGACAGAATCGGAGACATCATGGTTACTTCGCCGACTTTCGATGCAGATAAGCTGCGTGCATCGTCCCAGCAGCTTCGCGACGCCGCTGCCATTTACGCCGGCAAGGTTGCCGTGCGCGCCGCTGATCTGGCTGGCCAGGGCGTCGACTGGGCCGCGCCTCGCGCCCAGGCCGCGCTGAACTCCGCGATCGAGCACGCGACCCCCGCGATTGAGAACGCTGCCGCTCGCGCGCAGGCTGCTGCCGCGCAGGCCGGTCCGGCGATCGAGAACGCTCGCGAGCACCTCGTGGACGACTACCTGCCCCGCGCTTCCCTCGCCGTGAACCAGGCGGGTGCCGCCCTGCAGGCTCGCGGTTCGCTGTCGGATCGCGCTCGCCGCGCGTCCGAGGCTTCGGCCGTCGCCCTCGCGACGCCCACCCGCAAGCGCCGCAAGTGCCGCGTGCTGCGCGCCTTCGGCCTGACGGCCCTGGTGGGCGCCGTTGCCGGTGCGGGCTACATCCTGTGGAAGCGTTCGCAGCCGATCGAGGATCCGTGGGCCGAGGAGTACTGGGCGGATCTGGACACGGATTCCTTCGTGCCGGACACCGAGGCTGAGAAGGCCACCTTCGAGGCGGGCGAGTGAGCCTGACCTTCTGAGAGGTTCTTGCTGCGGGGGGCCGCGACGCACTGCGTTGCGGCCCCCCGCTGTACCCCTTCCACACACCAACCCGGCGCAGGCGGTTCAGCCCTGTGTCGAGGAGTTCATTGCGGCAATGACGATTGCGGTGATGATGGCGGCGACGATCAGGATGAGGCCGATCGGCAGAATGTAGAAGATCATTGCGACAGCGAGCCAGTACATGCCGTCTCCGCCGTCACCATGGTTGCCCGGAATGAGCTCAATGATGGCCCCGGCAATGAAGGGCGAGAGCGCGAGCAGCAAGCCCACTCCGAACAAAATGCCCGCCGCCTTGAACGACTTGCGAGGTTTCACGGGGGCTACGGGACCATAGCCGGAGCTCACATACCCGCCTTGCGGGTAGCCCTGCGCGACCGGTTGCGCAGGCCAGTTTTGCTGCATGTCTGGCTGCGGCACACCCTGAGCAGGAACGCCACCCTGCTGCTGGTAGGGCGACTGCTGTGCAGGCATCATGGGAGAGGCGTTCGGGTCGGGAACGTACGGATTTGGTGTTGTCACAGTCTGTCCTTCCATCAACGGCAGGCGCACACGTACGTGCAACGCATTCAGTCAGGAGTGTATCGCCGCTCCCACCTTGATGAGCAACGCGAAGAGGAGCCACGGGCTCACGTGCAAGAGGATCGCGTAGAGGCTCCACCAGCGACCACTCGGCTGTTTCGCCCTCGCAGTACCGATGAGTGCACAGAGGATTCCCACCAGGCCATTGAGGAAGAGAACCGCGATGCCCGCAACGATCACGTAGCCGAAGCCGACGTCATCAAGGTAGCCCTCCGCGGTAGTCTGCCGGAGAATCGACACGCGGAGGTTCCCGGCGGCAAGGAGGAGAACGAGAACCCACCCGGCGCCACCCAGGAACAGGGAAGCGATCGTTGAGCCTCCGAGACCGGCCAACCAATGCCTCGTCCCCTGCCCCCGAGGAGCGGGAGTGCCAACCTGCGCCGAGACGGCAGGAACCAACGACTCGTCACTCACCACAGTCATCGTCTACTCCTCACACATGTACTACCCGGGACGACGCATGTACTAGTTGGCCATCTCCCGAATACACTCGGCCCCGAAGGCGAGCGCCAGCAGTATCCAGTGAGTGACACTCAGATGCTTACCGAGCTTGCTCATTTTGAATTCCCGCGGGGTGGATGCGTAGGCCATACCCTGAGCCCCAGCGCTGAATCCCATGACGGTCAGGACGATGAGAACGGGGAGGATCACCATTGGGGCGACGAAGCCGATCCACCCGAGTCCACTGGCATCACGCATCGCGCGCGCGGTGAGCACGAGGGCAACAGCGCCCACGATGGTGAGGACCGAGACGACCCATGCGGCGATTCCGCACGCGAGCGCCTTACGTGCGAGGGCCGAGGGATTGGGCGGACGCACCGGGACACCCTGCGGATAGCCGGGCTGAGGGTACGTACCCGCAGCCTGTGGCGGAACGACAGGTCGCTGTCCATTCGACATAACGCGTTCCCTTCATCATCGCAGGGAGCCGACGTCGTCTCCCCAAAAGTATTTCAAGAATTGAGATTATCGGAGAGGTGGGTTGCACGCAAGGAGGGCTGCCCGAGGAGAGCGTGTGACACCTGGGCCACCCTGCGCTCGTCGGTCACCGCGTTTTCTGTCGTCCAGCGAAGAACAACATGAGGCCGCAGATCGCCAGCATCAACGCAAAAGGCACCACATAGAGGAGGACCATGACACCGAGCCAGGCGAGTCCATCTCCACTGTCCCCATGGTCGCCGGGAATGAACTCGATCCCCACACAGACAGCAACCGACAACACCAGGATAATGGCCGCAAAAACCAACAAGATGATGCCGCTGATCTTCATTCCTGACCGACGCGGCGGCCGGGCCCCCGCATTCGGATAGCCCGTCGGCACCCCCTGATATACAGGCTGCGCGGGCACTCCCGCCTGGGGCACAACCTGCGGCACGGGAGCATACGCCTGCACTGCGGGCTGTCCACCCTGACTCTGTCCACCCGGAAAGGTGTTCATGTTCGGAACGTGAGGATCTGGTGTTGTCACTGCTACCCCTTCATGAGTTGACCATCGCGGCAATATGGCACATGCGCTCATCCATACGCCCTTGCGAGCATGCCATCGTTGGGCGTACGCCAACAATCGTCATCGACGCGTGGGACGACCCACAGCTCAGCGACCAAGGAGCACCGGCAGCAAGAACATGAGGACTGTGAAAATGACGTACGGGCTCGCATTGAGGAGGATTCCCAGCCAGTTGAGCTTGAGTGTCTTGGGCTTTCCGACGGCCCCCACGATCCCGAAAATACCACCGGCGAGGTTCACCGAGCCAAAGAATGGCAGAGCAAATAGGGGCAAGAAACCGATCACTTCCTTGCCGCTCGGATCAGGATCAGAGGCGGAGGCTCGAATAGCCAGCCACATGGCCAGTATCGTCAAGCCGATGAGGACCCATCCGACAACACCCAGGATGATCGACAGCCGATTCACCTTCTGAACCACAGGCCCCTGAGGCACGGGCACATAGCCCGGCGCACCCCCCTGAGGCGCCATCGAATACCCCTGTACACCCTGCGGCACCGACTGCGCGGGAGCTGTCGACTGCGCGGGCGCTCCTGCCTGGGGTACCCCCTGCGGCGCCTGCTGCACAGGCTGCGCGGCCTGCGCCGGAGCTGCGGGCTGCGCGGGAACTGCGGACTGCCCCGCAGGCTGCTGAGGATAAGGCGTGCTCATTAGTTCCTCCTCTAGTGCACCGACATGCGGCAACGAGACTGTGAAGAAACCCCACACCCCTCCTTGCCGAAAAGTCTTTCAAGAATTGAGACTAACGACAAGACAACCCCCACGCAAAACGCACTCACCCCACAAGCGCGCAGCGACGGCCTCGTCAGGCGAGGGCAGGCTTGATATTGCAACGAAAAGACGATACCTCGGCCATCGCCAGCAAAGCGCCGGACAGCTTCAGATGAGAACCAGCAGGGGGAGGAAAAGCACGCACCAGCACAGGGGCACATTCAGGACTATTCCCCACGTGGCGAGTGCCCGCTCAGCCTCGCTGTCAGCGCGCCGACGTGCCCGTATTCCCATGATCAAGCCCGTCAGCTGAACGATGCCCGCCGGGACGGACATGTAGAAGCAGACGGCGACGACGATCAGCGTGGGCAAGAACGGATCCCCCGGCGCCATCGCGAGGTCGTGAAGCATCGCGAACAGGCCAACAATCAGCGCCCCGACCATCGCCAGTATGCCCGCGAGCCCCGCACCCACCGACTTCGCGCCCGCACTGCTCAAGAGACGCTCGAACAGGGACCCGCACACGGCCAGGACCGCAACGCCGCACACGACGAGGACGGGGACGAGGCCACCCGGATCGCCGACAATGCCCACCGCGGGAATGACGCAGGCACAGGCAAGGAGGAAGGCATTCGCTCCCACTCCCAGCGCGCAGCGCCCGAGCTCCCTGCGACCCTCGGCTCGCGTTCGTCCCACTAACCCGGCGATAACACCGACGAGATGAACGATCCCAGAGGCACCGGCGACGGGCAGGAGGGAACGGATAAACTCGCCGTCGCTCATCACCGCTGAGTCCCCGGGAATGACGAGGTTCGCGCTGGCGCTCATCTCATCAAAAACCGAGGCTGATCGGACCATAAAGCCACCGATCATGACCGCGAGTCCCGCGAATATGCAGAACAGGGACAGCCTGCACATCCGGCGCAACGTACGTTCGCGAGGCCCACCTGCGGGAACGCTGCAGTCGTTCATGGCATTCTCCTCCCAGTGATCACGTCAGGCCTCGACAGCATCGAAGGGGCGCCGTGGCCGCGACACGCTACCGAGAATATTCAGTGATCGCAGCGACGGCCTCGTCAGACACAAGCACACGCCATCATTGGGCGTGCGCCAACGACCTACGAGAAAAACGGTGCCACGGCCAGGCCGACGAACATGATAACGAAAAAGATGACGTACGGGCTCGCATTGAGGATAATTGCCAGCCTGTTGAGCTTCCATTTCGCCGGCTTCTCCTTCGCTCTTGAGGAAGCGACGATGACACCGATGAGGTTCAACGGACCGCCGAAGCCCAGCACAAAAAGAGGAAAGAAGCCGAAGATATCGTTCCCGCTCGCGGACGCGTCCGGTGAGTGCATCTCTACCCACGCGTCCAGCACTAACAGCGCGATGAACACCCATACACCAATTCCCATGACGAGGGAGAGGTAGTTAACCCGCACTTTCACAGGCCCCTGGGGCACGGGCGCATAGCCCGGCGCAAATCCCTGGGGCACTGGCTGCGCGGGGCCCATGTGGGGCACCCCCTGCGGCGCCGGTTGCGCGGGAGCTGCCGGCTGCGCGGATGCTCCCGCCTGGGACACAACCTGAGGGGCGGGCTGCACAGGCTGCGCGGCCACTCCAGGAGCTGCGGGAGCCGCGGGCTGCCCCGCAGGCTGCTGAGGATAAGGCTCACTCATTTACTTCCTCCGTCTCATGAGCGTTATTCACATACAACAGTCATCCGAAGGCCAGTAGGGCCCCAGCAGTACCGGGGAAGACTGACGTACGAATCCAGACAAGAAGAACGGCAGCGATCACCCAGGGAAGAATATTCAGGCCGATACCGAGCAGGCTCCACATCCGCTGTCGGCCGGATACCGAGGGCCCCACCTTCAGGAAACCGAGAATCAGCCCGGCAAGATTGATGGGCGGCAGGACGCACATGTACACAACGAAGGGGATGATCCATACAAAGCCCCCGCCTTCGGGATGGTCACTGTGCACAGCGGTGAAAACGATATAGGCGCAGTACAGGAGTGACAGAACCAGGACACCCAGACCGATGATCGCAAAAATGAAGGAGAGCCTGCTGATCTTTTCCGGAACCTGTTGCTGGGGCCCCATCGGATACGACACACCCGCCTGAGGAACCCCCTGCGACGCTGGCTGCGCGGGGCCAGCCTGCTGCGGCCTGCCTCCACCTTGTGCGTATTCGGGCGTGCTCACAGTGTCCTCCGTCCAACAGGTATTTCAAGAGTTGAGATTAACGGAGAGGACAACCCCATGCAAGGCGCGTTACCCGAGGAGGGCGCGCAGGACTTGGGCGACCCCGGCCTCGTTATTGGAAGGCGCGACGAAGCGCGCGGCCTCGACGACGTCCTGGGAGGCGTTGGCCATCGCGAAGGACAGGTCCCCCTCGCTCATCATGGACAGGTCGTTTCCCGCGTCGCCGAAGACCGCGGTCTGAGAGCGATCCACGCCGAGGAAACGCTGCAGGTCGCGCACGGCGCTCCCCTTGTCGACGCCTCGGATCTGCAGGTCCGCCCAGTTCGCACCCGAAATCGCGTACTGGTGCGTGTCGGCGAAGTGCGCCAGGGTGGCCTGCGCGAGCGGCTCAACCGGGCCAATGACGTAGACGGCCAGCTTGACGATCGCGTCGTCGATCTGCCCAGCCTCGATGGCGTCGATGATGGCGATCTGATCGTCCACGCGCTTGGTGCGGTGGTAGTAGGGCATGACGCCGTCGACGAAGCGATCATCGGTGCGCTCGACGTAGGCGAATTGCTTGCCACACATGACCAGGCCGCCGTCGATCCCATCCGGACCGGAGGTGGCCTCGCGCACGAGGCGGACGGCCTCGCGCATGGTGGTGGCGTCGAGAGGGCTGGAGGAGACCTCGACACCGTCGCGCATGACGATGCCGCCGTTCTCGCCGATGACGGTCATGCCGGGGCGCCCGGGGAACATGTCGATGAGGGTCCACACCTGGCGGCCGGACGCGGGTGCGAAAGTGACGCCGCGCGCGTCCATCTGGTCGAGCAGCTCGTCCATGCCGGGCGGGAAGTTCTTGTCGTCGTCCAGGAGGGTGCCGTCCATGTCGACGGCGGCCAGGCGCAGGTCGGCGCCCGCGTAACGCGCGGGGTCAGTGGGGGTGGGGGTCGTCATGGATCCATTGTGCCCGACTGGGGGCGCGGGTGCGCGTGGCCTGGGACGAGGCCGGGGCAACCTCACGCTGCCTCACACGGCATGTGCTGCGGAAGCAAGAGAGGCGACTAGATCCACCACCATAGCCCACCGGCCGCGATGAGCAGCGCGGCAGCCACGAAGGCGCTGAAGCGCGGGAGGCGACGCGCCCCCATGGGCAGCGAGTATCGGGCGGGCGTTTGCAGCGCGAAAATTTCCTCGTCAAGGGCGGCGCGCGTCTGCGGGCGCACGGTCGGCGGGTACGAGGGCGGCGCGGGGCGGCGACGCCGAGCGGATGGCCTGGTGACCTGGGCTCCTCGCGCGGCACCGCCGACTCCCCCAGCGTGCGAGTACTGGGAAGGCGAGTGATACACGGTCTCTCCGTTGAATTCATGCGGTTGAATGGCGTAATTCTAGCACTCATGAGGCGCGCGTCACATACTTTTGTATCCGAGATTGTCCGTGTGAATACGGGCCGGCCCCGGCCTCGTCGATAGGGGGACGAGGCCGGGGCCGGAACCTGCGCAGATGGCGCGAACTACTCTCGCCCCTCGCGCACGCCCGCGAGGATCCGACGACGCAGGGGAACGGTCGCCTCGGAGGCCACGACGATGAGAACAACGCCGACGATCGCTGAGGCGAGCGCAATGAGGAAGCCCTTTCCGGCACCCGACGCAAGCATCGGTGACATGAACACCATGCCGAGCAGCATCGAGCCGACGATCATCACGAACGCGGGGATCGCGACCTCGAGGCGGCGGCTGCGATCCATGAAGCCGCGCGGGGAACCCATATAGGACAGGGCGCGCACCTGGTCGGCGGAGTCGAGGACGCGGATCGACTGATTGACCGCGGTCGATACGGCCCCCAGCGCAAGGGTGATCGCGAAGGTGAGCAGCATGCCCCTGTTGATGTCGCCGATGACGATGCGGGCGACCTCGTCCGTAGAATCCCCGCTCATGGAGATCGCGTCACTCGCCGGGTACATGATGCCCACGAGGAACCCGACGAGGGCCACCGCCCCGAACGAGCGCCACACGGCGCGCGGATCGTCGGCCATGCGACGCCCAGCCACCATCATCTGGGGGCTGCGCGAGACCCGCGCCATGATGCGGCCCATCAGGCTGATCGACCAGACGCCCACCAGGTTGACGATGAGGAAGATCGCGCCCATGAAGCCCATGAACACGGCCATGCCGATCGCGGTGCCCAGGTTCATCGCGAGAGTGCCGACGCTCAGCCACAGGACGAGGAGGACCAGGCCGATGATCGGGCCGACCGCGCTCACGCGGCCCGCCTGGCTGCGGCGCGCGACGCCCAGGGGCGTGATCGCGACCTTGCGCATGGCCAGCCACGAGGACAGGGCGGCCAGGACGATCATGGCGAGTCCCTCGACGAGGAGGGCCACGACCCCCACCCACATCTCGGACACTCCCATCGGCTGCCCCTGGAAGGACAGGGCGCCCCAAGCGGGCAGCGTCACCGCGTACAGGATCGAGCCGACGACGACGCCCACGGCCGCAAACACGCATGTTTCGAGGATGCAGGCGAGCTTCGTCTTTCCCGGCGCGAGGCCGACGAGGCGCAGGACCGCAAGGTCACGCTCGCGCCGACTCATACCCAGGCGCGCGGCCGCCGCACCCATCGAGATGATGGGGACGATGAGCAGGGTCGCCGCGAAGTACGCGAGCATCACGTAGAAGGAGGCCATCCCGTCGAGGCTCGAGGGGTCGTCGGCCGTGGCCGACGTCGCGGCGACGGCAGCCCTCGCGCCAAAGGCCATGACGCCGCCGGTGACCGCGAGCAGGAACGCGTGCGGGAGCGCAAACGCGGCGACCGTGAGGACGGAGGTCGCCCGGTCGCGCGACCGCAGGAGCGCCCCGGCGGCGGTGCGTACCGCGCTCATCGGGCCACCCCCTGACTGGGCGCGCCCGTGCCTCGTCCCTCAAGAGAGATGCGACCGTCGCGCACGTGGATCGTGTGCGGCAGGCGCGCGGCGACAGCAGGGTCGTGGGTGACGAGGACCAGGGAGGCACCCGTGGTGGCGCAGGCGCTGGTCAGGAGGGACATGACCTCGCCGCCGGTGGCCTGGTCGAGGGCGCCCGTGGGCTCGTCCGCGAAAATCACCGAGGGATCGGTGGCAAGCGCGCGACCGATCGCGACGCGCTGGGCCTGGCCGCCCGACAGCTGGCCAGGGCGATAGGGGCCGGCGCCGTCGAGGCCGAGGTTCGCGAGGATCTCGCGGGCGCGACTCAGGGCCTGCGACTTGGGCGTGCCCGCGAGCATGAGTGGCATCGCGATGTTTTCTTCCGTGGGCAGCTCGGGCAGGAGCTGGCCGTCCTGGAAGACGAAGCCGAAGCGACGCAGGCGCAGGTCGGAGAGCACGCGCTCCGACATGGTCGTCATCTCCTCGCCGTCGAGCGTGATCGACCCTGAGCTGGGTCGCAGCACGCCGGCCAGGCAGTGCAGGAGCGTCGTCTTACCGGAGCCCGAGGGACCCATGATCGCCACCTGCGTGCCCTGCGGGAGTGTCAGGTCGACACCTGCCAGCGCGTGGACGGGCGTGTTCCCACGCATGTATGTCTTCGTTAGTGCTCGGGTCACCAGGCCCGCGTTGTTCTCTGTCATGCCTCCACGTTATTCCCGAGGCGCATCTCACTTCCATGAGGGGCTGCCCTGGTTATCCCCTGAGAGTCCCCCGACACATCGCAGGAAATGGCGGAATTCACCCGCTTCCACGGCACTGATCCACCCGCTGACGCCAGCATGCGGGACTGTGTGCCCGCACCTCAGGCCACCTGGGCCAACAACCGATAGGGTCGGTTGTATCCGTTCTGACTGTCGGAACGGCACTACTCCAAGGAGAACACCATGGGTCTGGAAGATCTGAAGAAGCAGGCTGAAGAAGGCCTCGAGAAGGTCGTCGACGCGGCCAAGGAAAAGGCTGAGGAAGCCAAGGACAAGCTGACCGAGCTGGCTGGCGAGGCCAAGGACAAGGCCAAGGAAGCCGCCCACGCCGCCCAGGACAAGGCCGACGAGGCCAAGGAAGCCGTCCAGGACAAGGCTGAGGAAGCCAAGGACAAGGCGACCGAGCTGGCCGACGAGGCCAAGGACAAGCTCGGCAAGTGATCCGACGAAAGGGGCTGGGCCGCAGGGCCCGGTCCCTTTTACATACCTGCGGGCAGCTACTTGAGGGGCCCTCACAGAGTACTCACGCACCCTCACGGGGACGCGCAGCCGCGGCAGTTGCTACGTTTAACGCATGAACCGCGCCCTGGATCCGCTCGCCGCTCAGCTGCTGCTACGCGCCTACGCGCGGGCCACGAACATGCTCATCGCGGGGCGCTCCTTCGCGACGGACGACCCGACGCTGGCCGCCCTGCTGCGCGCGTTCGGTGCCCACGTGCGCCCACTGGCTGACTCCGAGGACACCCCGGCCTCGCCCCCGGTCGTCTTCGCGCTCGAGGAGGACGCGGCCCCCACGCCCGGGGCAATCACGGTCCTGGCACCCGGAGGCACGTTCCGCGCGGTCATCGCCCCCGACGGGCGCACCATCACGGGCCCCGGCGACGAGGGGCGCATCGAGTGGGCGCGCGCCCACATGCCCGTCACCGAGGCGGCGGCCCGGGCTCTGGCACCCCTGGTTGCGGGCCGGAGCGTTGGGCTTTCCCTCGTCCTGGAGCCGAAGACCGCGGCGCTGGCCCTCATGCTCGCCGAGGCCGGAGCGCGCGTCAGCGTCTTCGGCTGGGCGTCCGAGACCCGCGAGGATGTCGCTGCCCGCCTGCGCGACGCCGGCATCCCCGTCTTCGCGGACTCGAGCGCCTCCCGCGAGCGCGAGTGGGAGCTCGCGCGCGAGTTTTTGGCCCAGCGCAGCGAATTCCTGCTGGACGACGGCTCGCACCTGATCCGCCTGGCGCACGACACGGAGGCCTGCCCGGGTGTCCTGGAGGCGCTGGTTGGCGCGGCGGAGGAGACCACGTCGGGGCTGCGCCCCCTGCGTTCCTTCGACCTGCGCATTCCGGTCCTGGCCTCGAACGACGCACGCTCGAAGACCCTGTTCGACAACGCCTACGGGACGGGCCAGTCGTGCTGGACGACGATCCTCGACCTGATTGACCCGGACGGCGTGGGCGCGCCCGTCGCGGGGATGCGCGTCGTCGTCATCGGCTACGGCGACGTGGGGCGCGGCTGCGCGCGTTTCGGCGCGGCGCTCGGCGCCCGCGTGACCGTCGTGGAGCTGGACCCCGTGCGTGCCCTCCAGGCGTCGATGGACGGGTTCACCGTGGCCTCGCTGGAGCAGGCAGCCGCGAGCGCCGGCATGCTGATCTCCGCGACGGGCGAGCGGGCGACGATCCCGCTGAGCGCGCTGGAGGCGGCCCCGGGCGGCGCGATCGTCACGGTCGCCGGTGGCGTCGACGGGGAGGTGTCCATCGACGAGGCCGTGGCCGCGTCCTGGGTCATGGCCGAGTCGGGCGATCCGCACGTGCAGACGCTGACCAGCCCCTCCGGCAAGACCCTGCGCGTCCTCGAGCGCGGCGAAGGCATCAACTACACGGCAGGCGAGGGCAACCCCATCGAGATCATGGACATGAGCTTCGGCGTGCAGCTGGCGTCCCTACGCGAGCTCCTGACCCGCGAAGGTGAGCTGGCCCCCGGCCTGCACGACCTGCCGCGCGAGGCCGACGACGCGGTGGCAGCAGCTGCGCTGGGCGCCCTGTCCCTGTCGTAGTCGCAGCTCACGCCCACCGCTGGGGCGGGTATGCCTACCCCACTTCTACACTGTTAGTCAGCGTCCCCCACTGAAAGGTCCCCCATGAGCGACGTGGTCGTCTGGTCCGCCGGCATGGTCATCCCGATCACCGCCCCCTCGATCCTCGACGGCGCCGTTGCCGTGCGCGACGGGCGTATCGAGCACGTGGGCGCGCGCGACTGGGTCGTCGAAACGCTCACGCAGCGCGGCCTTTCCTTCACGGAACGCCACTTTGAGGGTGTGCTGCTCCCCGGCCTCGTCAATGCGCACACGCACCTGCAGTACACGGGCATGGCGTCCGTGGGAGCCGGACAATACCGCGGTTTTGACGACTGGGCGCGCGCCTTCGACGAGGTCTACGACGCGGGCGGCCTGGACTGGGGAGGCGACGCGGCTGCGGGCGCGCGCCTGCTCCTCGAGAGCGGCACGACCGCTGCCGCCGACGTGGTGACGGACGCAGCCGCGGCCTCGGCCCTGCACGACGCGGGCCTGCACGGCGTCGCCTACTGGGAGGTCATGAGCTGGTCGAACGAGGAGTGGCGGGCGCGCGGTGAACGCGAAGTCTCCGAGTCTCTGGACGCGATGCCGACCCCTCCGGCCGTGGGCATCTCCCCGCACGCGCCCTACTCCCTGGACGCCGAGCCGCTGCTGGACCTGCCCGACATGGCCCGGCGCCGGGGCATGCGCATCCACATTCACCTGGGCGAATCCCACTCCGAGGCCGAATGGTCCGAGACGCGCACGACCGACCTCGCGGACCTGTGGAAGAGCGAGCATTCCTCGTCGTTCACGGCGATGCGTTCGCGCGGCGGCGGCTTCTCCTCGACGCAGTTCGTCGATCAGCTGGGCGTCCTCGGACCCGACTGCCACGTCGCGCACGGCGTGTACATGCGCGCCGATGACCGCAGGCGACTGCGCGCCCGCCAGACGGCGGTGGCGCTGTGCCCGCGCTCGAATCGTGTGATCGGCCTGGATGCGCCTCCCGTCGCCGCCTACCTCACCGAGGGCAACATGATCGCGGTGGGCACGGACTCCCTGTCCTCCTCCCCCTCCCTCGACCTGCTCGAGGACGTCGCTCTCCTCTTCGACCTGGCGCGCGCACAGGGGTATGAGGACCAGGATCTGGCACGCCGCCTCCTGCAGGCCGCGACCTTGGGCGGTGCCACCGCGATGGGGCTGGCGACTGGTCCCGACCGCCTGGGCCAGCTCCAGTCGGGAGCGGTCGCCGACATGTGCGTCGTCGACGTGCCCGTCACCTCGATCGTGGACACCATCGACACCGTGGCCCGCCACGGCGCCGGTCACGTGATCGAGACGATCGTCTCCGGGCGCGTGCGCTACTCGGCCTCGCGCTGACTCCTTCGTTTCCCTGTCGCTCACCCTCCCTTTCCCTTCGTTTGGAGCTTCGAATGACCGACGTGTCCCCGCTGATTGACGCCATGGGCCTCGCGCCCCACCCCGAGGGCGGCTACTACCGCCGCACGTGGACCGCGCCCGCCCGCGTGGACACGCCCCGCGGGAGCCGCCACAGCGCCTCCGCGATCATCTTCCTCCTCGACCGCGACGAGGAGGCCCGCTGGCACCTCGTCCACTCCGACGAACTGTGGATCTGGTCCGGCCCCGGTACCCTCGAGGTACACCTGGGAGGCAGCGGCAACGCGCCCAACGCCGACCCACGCATCGTCACGCTGGGGTCTCCGTCCGGCACAGTGGCTTCCGATCCGGCGAACCCCGTACAGATCCTCGTACCCGCCGGCACCTGGCAGCGCACCTTCGCCCGCGGCGACTACGCGCTGGCCACGTGCGTCGTCTCCCCCGAGTTCACATTCGACGACTGGAAGCTCGCCGAGGGGATCTGACCCACCGGCCTGCGGGCCCGTTGGTCGGGCACGGGCCCACGATCTGGGCGTACACGGGACTATCGCCACGTTCTGCGGCTTGAGCGCGCGAACCACGGGATCCGGACATTAGGGTGAGACTATCCGCTCAACCAATACGAGCGGCTCGTTCCAAGGAGGAAACATGGGTCTGGAAGATCTGAAGAAGCAGGCTGAAGAGGGCCTCGAGAAGGCCAAGGAAACCTTCGGCGAGGAGAACGTCGAGAAGGCCGTCGAGGCCGCCAAGGACAAGGCGACCGAGGTCGTCTCCGATCTGAAGGACAAGTTCCAGAAGTGACGTGACGGGAGGGCCGGGCCAGTGCGGCCCGGCCCTTTCGCATACCCGCACGCCACTGTGTCCCATCCCCCACCACCCTGAAACCCTTACGATTTCAACGTTTTCCCAGCCCAGGCCTCGTTCTAATGTTTCGTGCATCGGAACTATGCCAGCGCGTCTTTCGGCGCACCGATACTCTCATCGAGTCAGACCCGCCTTCACCGGCGGATTCCTTCACGTCACTGGGAGGCCCCATGCGCCGCTCTGTCCGTTCCCTCGCTGCCGTCGCCGCCGTCGCGGCACTCGGCCTGGCCGCCTGCACGGGCGGCACGAGCTCCTCTTCTTCCTCCGGCGCCGAGCAGACCTACGGCCCCGGCGCCCTGCCGACCGTGACGGAAGGCAAGCTCACCGTCGCCACCTCCGACCCCGCCTACTCGCCGTGGATCCTGGACAACGACCCGTCCTCGGGCGAAGGCTACGAGTCGGCCGTCATCTATGCCCTGGCCGAGGAACTCGGCTACACCGCCGACAACGTCCAGTGGGTGCGCGCCACCTTCGATTCGTCGATCACCCCCGGCGCGAAGGACTGGGACCTGAACATTCAGCAGTTCTCCATCACCGACGAGCGCAAGAACGCCGTCGACTTCACATCCCCGTACTACACGACCACCTCGGCGATCATCACCAAGGCAGGCTCCCCTGCCGCCAGCGCGAAGTCCATCGCGGACCTGAAGGACGTCCTCATCGGCGTCCAGGCCGGCACCACGTCTCAGCAGTTCGCGTCCGAGAACCTCGAGCCCGGACTCACCCAGAAGCTGCAGATGTTCAACTCCTCCGACGACACGGTCCTGGCCCTGCAGACGGGCCGCGTGGACGCGATCGTCGTCGACCTGCCGACCGCCTTCTACATGGTCTCCGCGCAGATCGATGACGGCGTTATCATCGGCCAGTTCGACGACACCACGGGCGGCGAACAATACGGCATCGTCCTGCCCAAGGGTTCCAAGCTGACCCCCACGGTCTCGGCAGCGGTCGATCGCCTGGCCTCGTCCGGCAAGCTCGCTGAGCTGCAGGAAAAGTGGCTGAACGAAGCACAGAACGTGCCCACCCTCAAGTGAGGCCTCATTCATGAGTGACTACTCGAATGACGCGCTGGCCACGCCCCCCGTTTCGGCGGTGGAGCGTGGCCGGCGCGCTTATCGGCGCAAGCAGACGGTCCGGTCGATCCTCATCTCCCTGGTCTCCACGATCGTGGTCACGGGAGTCCTCATCGCCGTGGTCGTCAACTCCGACGGGTGGGAGGCCACCCGCAACACCTTCTTCAACGGCAAGTACTTCGTCGAGGCCTTCCCCCAGGTCCTGTCCGGCCTGTGGCTCAACATCCGGATCCTGCTGATCGCGGTGCTGGGCGTCGCCGTCTTTGCGACTCTGCTGGCGGCCGCGCGCACGCTGGCCGGTCCCGTGTTCTTCCCGATCCGCTTCCTGGCGGCCGCATACACGGACATTTTCCGAGGCGTCCCCTTCCTGGTGGTCCTCTACCTGATCGGCTTCGGCATCCCCGCGCTCAACCCGACGACGCGCATCCCGACCGCGTTCCTGGGCACGGTCGCGCTGATCCTCACGTACTCCTCGTACGTCGCCGAGGTGCTGCGCGCGGGCCTGGACTCCGTGCACCCCTCCCAGCGTTACGCGGCCCGATCGCTGGGTCTGTCCCACGGGCAGACGCTGCGCATGATCATCGTGCCGCAGGCGATCCGCAAGGTCACGCCCGCCCTGATGAACGACTTCATTTCCATGCAGAAGGACGTCGGCCTCATCTCGGTCCTGGGCGCGGTCGACGCGATCCGTTCGGCGCAGATGGTCCAGGCCAAGACCTACAACATGACGTCCTACGTCGTCGCCGGCCTGCTGTTCATCATCTTGTCGTTCCCCTTCATTCGCCTGTCGGACTGGTACACGGCCCGACTGCGTAAGCGCGAGCAGATGGGAGGCACCGTCTGATGTCGGTTCCCACTACGTACGAGGAAACGCCCCTCGTTTCGGAAAGCGCCACCCCGGTCCTGAGCGCCGTCGGCGTGGTCAAGCGCTTCGGCGACAACGTCGTCCTGCGCGGGCTGGACCTGGATGTCGCCCCGCACGAGGTCGTGGTCCTCCTGGGCGCATCGGGCTCGGGTAAGTCGACGCTGCTGCGCTGCGCCAACCTGCTGGAACGGGTGGATGACGGCCAGATCTTCCTGGCCGGCGAGGACATCACGGACCCGCGTGCGAACGCGGACAAGATCCGCGCGCGCATCGGCGTGGTGTTCCAGCACTACAACCTGTTCCCGCACATGTCGGTGCTGGACAACGTGACGCTGGCGGCCCGCAAGGTGCACGGCTGGGACAAGGATCGCGCGCGCGAGCGCGGCCTGGAACTCTTGGACCGCATCGGCTTGAAGGACAAGGCGAAGGAATTCCCGGATCGCCTGTCGGGCGGCCAGCAGCAGCGCGTCGCCATCGCGCGCGCACTGGCCACGAACCCGGAGCTACTCCTGCTGGACGAGATCACGGCAGCGCTGGACCCAGTGCTCGTCGGTGAGGTCCTGGACCTCGTGCGCGAAATCAAGGCGCAGGGGTCGACCATCCTCATGGCGACGCACGAGATCAGCTTCGCCCGCCAGGCGGCCGACCGCGTCGTGTTCCTTCGGAACGGCCAGATCGTCGAGCAGGGCCCGCCGGAGCAGGTCATCGACAACCCGCGCGAGCAGGCCACCAGGGACTTCCTGGCACGCATCCTGCACTGAGACATCGGGAACCTGAAGGGGAGCGGTCAACTCATCGTTGGCCGCTCCCTTCTCATCCACTCGCAGCGTGGTCCATTCCCGCAGAGATCCCAGGGGAAAGAGGTAGCCCACTCGAACCTCAGATGCTAGGGTGTCTATACGTACGGATAATGTCCGTACGACTGAAAGAGGAACTGACATGAGCACTGCAAAGACACAGCGTCTGGAACTGCGCCTCACCGAGGAACAGAACACTCTCATTCGCAGCGCCGCCACGTACACATCTCGCAGCATCAGCGATTTTGTCCTCTCCGCAGCCACATTGGAGGCGCAGCGGCGTCTCGCCGACCAACACCTCTTCCTCATGGACGACGAACAATACGCCCGCTTCGAAGAAATCCTTGAGGCCTCGCCGACGGACGATCCCAAGCTGCGCAAACTCTTTGATCGCCCCTCGCCCTTCGGCACTCACATCGACCTGAACGCACCGAGCACCTCCGAGAACTGATGTACGTATCAGTCCTACAAGAGCCGCGGCCTCTCGAGCGGAGGGACGACCGGTCACGCTTCCAATCGGGCAACACTGAGATAGACGATTGGTTCCACCGATTTGCGTGGCAAAACCACCGAGCCGGAAACGCTCGCGTCTTCGTCACAACACAGGAACCCGACACACTTGGTTTCTACGCCCTATCGATGGGGGCAGTGCAGCGCAGCACACTCCCAGATGCCCTCAAACCTG
Organism: Pauljensenia sp. UMB3104; assembly: GCF_030217285.1. NCBI lineage: Bacteria > Bacillati > Actinomycetota > Actinomycetes > Actinomycetales > Actinomycetaceae > Pauljensenia > Pauljensenia sp. UMB3104. Next base: position 36,288 of record NZ_JASONN010000015.1, read on the forward strand.
GCCAACGCCCGGAGCCTTGCCCGGTTCTCCTCCTCGCGCGACTCGCCGTCGATCAGCGCGCGCAGGGACGAGGCATCGGCGCAGCTCTCCTCAAAGACGCACTCTTGCGAGCCTACAAGCTCAGTAATGAGGTGGGATTCGCTGCCCTCCTGGTCCACTGCGCCAACGACCACGCACGCGAGTTCTACCTCAACCAGTGCTCACAGTTTGTTCCCTGCCCGGGAGCACAGAACCACCTGGTGTTGCCGCTGCGCGCCCTACGAGAGTTCATCGACGCTCTGTAGCGTCCAACACCCAGCGGCCGCAACACAACGCAAAGGGCCCAGGATCCGCAGATCCTGGGCCCGAAGCGTTGTCAGTATGGAATCAGTTGGCGCCCTCGGTGATGGTCACCTTGAAGTCGGTCGTGATGCCGTCCGGATCGGTCAGGCTCACGGTGACCGGGGCGTCGTCCTCGCCCAGCGCACGCAGCGGGTGCAGGGTGACGATGTTCTTCTCGGACTTGCCGACCTCGAGGGCCGTGGGGTCAGAGACCTCGATCTTCCACTTGGTGGCCTTGTCGGAGTCGGCCAGCTTGATCTTCAGGTCGCGCTTCTCGGGGACCTTGATGCCGTGTTCGTCGATCTGAGCGATGGGACGCTCGACCGTCTTGACGTCCTTCGGGGTCACGTAGGAGTGAGCGGAATCGGAATCGGTGGCGCAGCCGGTCAGGGCGGAGATGCCCAGGCCGAGCGCCAGCACTGCTGTAAGGATGGAACGCTTGTTCATAAACACCATACTAAGCATCCATACTCACACGCACTCGCCACAAAGCGCGATTTTGGGACGATGTCACACCCTCGAGCATCACATGGACCAGACCAGCGCCCCCGACTCCACATCCGCCCAGAACGAGGTGGCAAACTCCGCCCACTGCTGCGGGAACTGCAGCTGGGCGCTGTGCGCGCCACCGCGGATGACGCTCTCGCGCGCACCCAGGTCCGAGGCCTCCTCGGCGTACCAGGCAGGCGGCCAGATCTCGTCCTGATCCCCGTACAGCACGTGCACGGGCACGCCCGTGGCCGCGAGCGCGGGAGTGTCGGGGCGCAGCTGGGAGAGGATGCGGGCGATGCCCACCAGGTTTTCCGAGGCCGTGTCCAGTGCGCGAACGCGTTGGAATTCCGCCCATCCGACGCCCGGCTCGTCGAACTTCATGTCGGGGAAGTAGGTGCGCAGCACCTGCTCGCGCGCGCCGGGACCCGTGGGCAGGGGGTCGAGGATAGGCAGGGTGTTCATCCAGTCGTAGACGGCCCGACCCGAGCAGAAGAGGGTCACGGAGGCGAAGAGGTCGGGCCGCGCGATGACGGCCGCGCGCGCGACGATGCCGCCGAAGGAATGGCCCACGAGGTGCACGCGGCCCGAGGTCCCGGCCCAGGCCTCGGCGACGGCGATGAGGTCATTGACAAAGTCACTCATCCCGTACGCGCCCAGGCCAGCGGGTGCGGCGGACCCGCCCTGGCCTCGTTGCGAGTAGGCGAGGACGTCCCAGCCCGCGTCGCCCAGGAAGGGCAGGACGGGCGCGTAGTCCTCCTTGGAGCCCGTGTAGCCGGGGACAAGGAGCGCGCGGTTCTCTCCCGCCGCGTCCGGGGCCGACGCCGCTGAGATAGCAGGTGTGCCGTCGACGAGGCCGGGGGCGCTCGGGCCGGTCAGCAGGCCGCTCAGCTCGCCGGCCGGGGAGGGGACGGCAACGGGGGTGACGTTTGAGGCCAGCGCAAAAGGACCGAAAGGCTCTATCTGTTTCACGCCCCCAATCGTAGAATGAACGCATGACAAACGAGACGATTGCGAGCCAGCTCGCGCACCGCACGATCCGCGCCTACAAGGACCAGCCCCTCACCGAGGAAGAGGTCACCACGCTGATGGATGTGGCTCGTCATACCGCCACGTCCTCGTTCCTGCAGTCCTGCACGGTCCTGCACATCACCGACCCGCAGGTGCGCGAGACGATCGGCGCCGCCTCCGGCCAGCCCTACGTGGGCGGCACGAAGGGCGACCTGTTCATCTTCGTCGCCGACCTGTACCGCAACAGCCGCATCCGCGCGGAGCAGGGCGTCTCCTCGGAGGCCCTGGGCTCGTTCAACCTGTTCCTCACGGCGCTCGAGGACGCGCTCCTGGCCGCGCAGAACGTGGTCGTGGCCGCCGAGTCGATGGGCCTGGGCACCGTCTACCTCGGCTCGATCCTCGCCGATCCGCGCCCGGTCGTGAAGGTGCTTCAGCTTCCCGAACTCACGTTCCCGATCGTCGGCCTGCTCGTCGGCCACCCGGACCAGGAACCCGGCCAGAAGCCGCGCATGCCCCTCTCCGTCATGACCGCGAAGAACACGTACCCGCGCGTCGAGTCCTACACCGAGACTCTGGCCGACTACGACCGCGAGGTCACCGAGTACTACGACCTGCGCTCGGGCTCGCGCCTCGAGTCCTTCACCCACCTGGTCGCCACCAACATCGGCGTGGGCGGCGCGCACGTCTCCCCCATCATGGAGGTCCTCCACGAGCAGGGCCTGTGCCTGCGCTGACTCTCCTTCCTTGACGAGGCCGTGGCCTCCCCTCGCGCTGTGGTGACCGGCGCCGACCGGGGGACCACGGCCTCGTCGCATACCCGGCTGGCCGCGCGCTTAGAATGGGCGCATGGCTGAGCTTGGTTTTTCCACCTACGTGTTTATCGAGCGCATCGCCGCGAACGCGGCCGCGCTGCACCCCTTCCCGGAGCACAACGTTGCGCTCGTGCGGGATGCGCTGGCGGACGCCGGCTTCAACATCACGCTGCTCGACCCTGACGCGCCGGAGGTCGGCGAGGGCGTGTACTTCCAGCCCGAGCCCTTCGACGACGAGGTCATGGGTCTCCTCGCGGATGCGCTCACCCTGCGCGGCATCGGAGCGTACGCGTACGCGCTCGTGGATTCGTCGCTGGGCGGGGAGCTGGCCGACATCGCCCTGTTCACCCGCGTGGGCGACATGTTCCCGCGCTACGGCCGCCACATTCTCATGACGCGCATGTACATTCATCGCACGCCGACGGGTGCGGGCAACAAGGCCGTGACCTGGGCGTTCGGATCCCCCGCCGACCTGGAGGAGGCGAACCGTCTGCTGTCGGAGAAGTTCGACACCGAGCCAGTCACGGACCCGCGCGGCATGGCTGCCATCGAGATCCGCCACCCCGAGTTCGCGGCGGGCACGGCCGAGCCGATGGTCCTCCTCGACGAGATCTTCCAGGTGCTGGGCGCCGCCGGCTTCGAGGGCATCACGATGTGCAACGACCCGGGCGAGCAGCCCCAGGGCTGACACGCGCAGCAAGGGCCGCCTATAATGGCAGCTACCAGAACCGGCTCTTACCCCACCACGGGGATCCAGAGCCGGTCTTCTCTTTTGCGAAGGGCACGAGCAGCGACACCGCGTGATAGCCCTCTATGAGGCACCGAACAACTATGCCTGATTGACATAAGGCTCCAATGGACGATACAATATCGTCATCAACACCGGTTCCGCCGAAAGGTCCAGGGCCGGTTTTCTTCTATGCAAGGGCGCATAACCATGGAAAAGCCTTTTCGAACTATCGATGAACAGATCGATATATTACGATCACGCGGAATGATCATCGATGACATTGATACAGCGCGGAAAGCACTCGAGTCAATCAGCTACTACAGACTATCCGGCTACTCATACCCTTTTCGCCAATACGATAGGAAGAGCCGGACACGCTCTGATCAATTCACTCCCGAAACAAACCTAGAACAGGTATTAGCGCTCTACAGATTCGATGAGCGACTTCGTGCGACAACTTTTCAAGAACTCTCACGGATCGAAGTTGGATTACGTGCACTCATCGGCTACGCCCTTGGCAAAGAGGACCCCTATCTCCACCTTGCATCCCCTCAGCTAGGCCCCTCAGGTTTCAATAAGGAAAACAATCACGAAACCGATAAGTATAGAAAATGGATTATCTCCTACAATAGAAATCTCCGTCGATCACAAGAGGATTTCATCAAACACTATAAATGTGAATACGCAAGTAAACTGCCCATATGGGTAGCAGTTCACATCCTTGAATGGGGACAGCTTGCCCTGCTATTCGAAATGGCACCAATTCACTGCCAAGACAGCATCGCTGACTCTCTACACTTAAGTCGATCACAGGTCAATTCCTGGCTCGACAATCTCAGGATTCTCCGCAATATCTGCGCACACCAGGGACGCCTGTTTAACAGAACACTGCGGAAAGCGAAGCTGCCCAGCAACGCTCATGATCTCGGAATTGTCGGCTTATCTGCCGAGAATAACAAGTGCTTCGATCAGCTCACGCTCGTCCAATACCTCACCCGCACGATGGGTCTGGGAGATGGAACCGCCCTCCCCTCAGTCCTCGCTACATTCCCCGCCACCGACGTTGTCCCCCTGCGAGCGACTGGCACGCCAGATAACTGGCAGTCGCTCCCTTTGTGGTCGTGCGAGCCGACATCTTGAGACGCCCACTGCTGACACGAAGAGCCGACGCGCTCACCGATGAAGGCAAGCGCGGCGGCCCTTTGCATACCGTTTAGCGGATCGCCTCCATGATGCGTACGCCGTCGAGCACGCTCACGTAGGGCAGGGGGTCCACGTCGGTCTCCAGGACGTACTCGGTGAGCTGGTCGCGCACGACTGTGCGCAGCTCGTCGGGGTTCCAGGGCTTGCCGATGTAGTAGTCCAGGCCCGCCTGGTTCACCGCGCGGATCGTGTCGGACTGGTCCGCCTGACCGGTGACCAGGACCGTCCGAGTCGCACCGAAGCGCTCGTCCTTCATGAGCTCCACGAGGAAGTCCACGCCCGACTTTCCGGGCAGACGGTGGTCGGACAGCACCAGCGCGAGCTCGTCCCCGTCCTCGACGATCTCGTCGATGACGGCCCACGCGTCGTCGACATCCTCGGCGACTTCGAGCCGGATCTTGTCCCAGAACTGTTCAAGATCGCGTTCGAGCGCGTCGCGCACGTCTGCTTCGTCCTCGAGGGACAGGATTGTCAGGGTCATGATTCCTCCTCGTGTGATTGGGCGGGCAGCGAGATCCGCATGATCGTGGATCCCGGGTGAGAGTCGATCGCGAGGGTGCCCCCATGATCGGCGATGATGCTTCGGACGATGGACATGCCCATGCCCAGGCCGAATCGGACGCGCCCCGCCTTGGTGGTGAAGTGGGGCTCCATAATCTTGTCGACGATTCCCGGGTCGATGCCCGGGCCGTTGTCGTGGATGGTGACGCTCACGCCCTCGGGCGTGGGGCGCACGGTGATGCGGATGCGGGCCTCGGCCTCGCCGCGCGCGGGCAGCTCGGGCACGCCGCCCGAGGCCTCGGCTGCCGCGACCAGGTCCGCGTTCTCATCCTCAATCGCCTCGGCCGCGTTCACGATGAGGTTCGTCCACACCTGCTGCAACTTCGCCGGATGCGCGCGCACGGGCGGCACATCCTCGTAGTCGCAGTCGATGCGAATACCCCGCACCCTGTGGGCGGTGAGCCGCAGGACATCGTCGATACCCTCGCGCACGTCCACCGGCTTCAGATCCTCGGCGTCCGGGCGCGCGTATCCCTTCAGGGACTGGGTGAGCTCGATGACACGATCGCCCGCGGCGAGCACCGAGCGCAGGGACCCGCCCAGGCGCGCCCCTGCCTCGTACGCGTCGATGCCGCCCGGTATCTGCGCGAGCGCACGCGCGCCGTCCGCCCCCTGGACCCCCGCGCGCACGAGGCGCCGCGCGAGCGTGCGGTCACCGACGACGGGCAGCAGCTCCTTCATAAGGGCGCGCTCAACCGACGTGGAGCGCGGCGGCGCCGTGAGGGCTCGGGCCATCGCCTCCCTCGACGAGGCCGTGGCCGGGGCCGCGAGCGCCGCGTCGACATCCTCGTGCAGGTGCTTCGCGGCGCGCACGAGGGCGGTCACCGGGTTGTTGAGCTCGTGGGCGATGCCGGCACTCAGCTCGCCGAGCATCGCGAAGCGCGCGCGTTCGACCAGCTCGGCGCGGGTGGCGCGCAGGTCCTCGAGCGTGGCAGCGAGGGCCTCCTTCTGGGCCTCGAGGTCCTCGGCGAGCATCGCGTTTTGCAGGTGAAGGTCCTCGGCGCGCATGAGGCGGCGCGTCAGCGAGCGGATCGCGAGCGCCGTCAGGGTCGCGCCGATCGACGGGTCCTCGGAGATGACGATCTGGAGCTGCTCGGTCGTCAGGCGCACAAGCGTCACCTCCGTCGCCGTCTCGCCCGTGAAGAACGCGTTTTCCGCGCGGGCCAGCGACACGAGGCCGATGAGCGGGCCCGACGACGCCAGGTGCGCCAAGACCTCGCCCTGCGCCGAATCCCTGTGCAGCGACACCTGCCCGTCGAGCACCAGGTAGACAGCGCCCACCGGCTCGCCCTGGGTCACCAGCTGGATCCCCTCGGGGACGATGAGCCGAGGCCGCTGGCCGAGCACGCGCTCGACGCCGGCGAGGAGCTCCATGACGACCTCGTGCTCGTCGCGGTCCAAGCCCTCCAGGAGCGGGCCCTGCACGGCGAACGGCGGTGGGTCCGCGATCAGCGAGCGGATCTGCCTCTCCGAATAGCCGCACCCGCGCAGGTAGCGCACCATCGTCGAATACGCCTGACCCGCCAGCAGCGGCACCGTCCACGGGGACTTCAACACCGAAGCGAGCGCGTCCGACTGTATGCACCGCACGAGGTCTCGGTGCTCCGAACGATCCGTGACCACGACCCACTGCATGCGACGCAGCGCCGGGATCGTCCCCGCCCGATCAATGAGCGCATCAATATCGGCGACCTCAGAGGTCACCAGGCCCATGAGCACATGATCGCCCGGATTCAGGCTCGCGTCATATGCGGCCAGATCCTCGATCCCGTCAACGCGGTCCAAGCACAGGCCCGGGAAAGCGTGCGCCAAGTCCCTCGTGACGGGAGCTGCAATTGACCGCGAATCGTCGCCGCACACCAGCAGGTGAATCGGGTGGCCGACTCGGTGACCGCCGGCTCGCACATCCGTACGGGCCAGCACCGAGGCATCCTCCGCCGCGGGCCCCTGCGTCCACCCGTGGGCCAGCCCCGGCCGGGGGCGCGCGTCCCCCGAACCAGCCATGGCCTCGTCCCCGGACACGTCACATCACCCCGATGAATCCCCATGTCAGCGGCGCAACAAACGCCAGGAGAATGATGCCGATGACGCCGACGACAATGCCGACGATCGCCATCTCGCGGGTCGGAGTCGTGCCCGTCGAGTACGCGATCGCGTTCGGCGGGGTCGAGATCGGCAGGCACATGCCGAGCGAGCAGCCCAGGGCGATGACGATGGCGATCTCGGCGGCGCTCGTGGACACCGTCGTCGCCAGGCCCATACCCATCGGGATCAAGAGGTTCGCGGACGCCGAGTGCGAGATGACGTTCGAGGTCACCCAGCCCACGAGAGCCAACACGAAGATCAGGAGGACGCCGGGGATCGAGGCCCACTGGATCGAGCCGAGCATCCACTTGTCGAGGCCCGTGGCGGACACGCCCGAGCCCAGCGCGATACCACCGGCGACCAGCCACAGCACCGGCCAGTCGAGGGCGCGCAGGTCGTCGCCGCTCATGACCTTCGTCATGAGGAGGACCACGACCGGCAGGAAGCCAACGACGTTGGCGGAAATGTGGTGCAGCGACTCCGTCATCCACAGGAGGATCGTCAGGCCTGCGACCGAGTAGAAGATGATCGCGCTGCGCGACTTCTCGAAGCGAGCCGACGTGTCGATGTTGAACTTGGCGTCCGTGGGGATGTAGCGCCACGCGATGAACGCCCACGACAGGGCCAGGAGCACCAGCATCAGCGGGACGGCCGCGAGCATCCACTGCAGGAAGGTCACCTTCACACCCGCGTTCTCCAACGCGCCCAGAGCGATCGCGTTCGGGGGCGTGCCGACCGGCGTGCCCATGCCGCCGACGTTCGCGGCCACGGGGATCGACAGGGCGATGCCGGTGCGCGCCTTGCCCTCGGGCAGAGCCATGATGACGGGCATCATGACGGCGAACATCGTCGCCGTGGTCGCCGTGTTCGACATGAACATACTCATGATCGCGGTGATCAGCATGACGCCCATGACCGTCAGGCGCGGCTTGCCCATGAAGGGCTTGAGGAGAACCGCCGACAGGGCGCGATCGAGCTTGTACTTGGCGGCACCGTCAGCCACCATGAAGCCGCCCAAGAACAGGATGATGACCGGGTTGGCCAGGGCACCGAAGAACTTCGTGTACGCCGGAGCACCCTCACCCACGCTCAGCAGCGCATGGTCCGAAATGAACAAGACCTCCAAGAAAATGACGAGGACCGCCGTGCCCGCCAGGGGCACCGCCTCCGTCACCCACAGCAGAATCGCCGCCAGGAAGATACCGAACATGCGCGTACCGGCCACGTCCAGGCCGGGCAGCTGCACGAACAGGCAGGTCACTATGCACGCCAGCGCCGCAACGGCGCCAAACACCTTGGCCGGGCTAATTGATTGCTTCTTCTTCGAGAAATCTGCCGGTCGCGTGGACATATTCTGAGCGGAGCGCGGATTGATTGACACCGCGCCCTTGGAGCGTCGAGCCATTATGTGAAGACCTCATCGTCTTGCTTGGATAGTGTCCGACCAGTGTATGTCAGCACACACAAAAAGTGAAACCGGGGTGGGGCTTTCCAATACCCCCACCCCGGCTTAATGACGAGGCGCTGATCGACTCTTGACACATCCCTCCCGATCACAGCCGACAAGATGCGATAACCGAGTCGCCTACTCCCAGTCACCGAACCGCACGGGACCGGCTACTCGGCGAGGTAGAGAGGGTTCTCGTAGCGCATGTCTGAGTTATGGCGTTGGACGGAACACCTATTGCTTGCGGGCACGCGCAGCCCGCAGTCCGTTGGCGATGACGACGACTTCGGCGACCTCGTGCACGAGGACGACCGCTGCCAGGCCGAGCACGCCGGTGATCGCCAGCGGCAGCAGCACAGTGATGATCGCCAAGGACAGAACGATGTTCTGGTTGATGATCCTGCCGCCGCGGCGGGCGTGGCGCAGAGCCTGCGGGATGAGGCCGAGGTCGTGGCCGGTGAAGGCGACGTCGGCGGACTCGATCGCGGCGTCGGAGCCGGTCGCGCCCATCGCGATGCCCACGGTCGCCCCGGCCAGGGCGGGCGCGTCGTTGATGCCGTCACCGATCATCGCGGTCGGCGACGTCTCCGAGAACCCGGCGACGATACGAGCCTTGTCCTCGGGACGCAGCTCGGCGTGCACGTCGCCGATCCCGGCCAGCTTCGCCAGCGCAGCAGCGGTGCGGGAGTTGTCGCCAGTGAGCATGCTCACCTCGACGCCCTGGTCGCGCAGGGTCCGCACGACCTCGGGGACCTCGGGGCGCAGCTCGTCGCGGACGCCGATCGCCCCGGCCAGGAAGCCGTCGACGGTGACGAGCACGCAGGTCTGCCCCTCGGCCTCCAGGTCCTCGACCCGGGCCTTGAGCGGACCGGCGTCGATCCAGCGCGGACTGCCCACCGCCACCCTGCGGCCGTCGACCAGGCCGCCGATGCCGTGCCCGGCCTCCTCGGCCACGTCCTGCGCGGCCGGGGTTCCTCGGCCCGCGGCGGCGATGGCGGCGGCGAGTGGGTGCGTCGAGTGCTGCTCCACGGCGGCAGCCCAAGCAAGCACCTGCGCGTCATCGAACCCATGGGCGGCGACGATGGCAGTTACCTCGGGCCGGTTGCGGGTCAGAGTGCCGGTCTTGTCCACGGCCAGGTGCCGGATACCGCCGAGGCGCTCGAAGGCAGCCCCGCTCTTGATGACGACGCCGAACTTGGTCGCCGCGCCGATCGCGGAGACCACGGTGACGGGCACCGCAATCGCCAGCGCGCAGGGGCTGGCCGCGACGAGGACGACCAGGGCGCGGGTGATCCAGGTCTCCGGGTCACCGAGCAGGGACCCGAGCACGCCGACGAGGACGGCGAGGATCATCACGCCGGGCACCAGCGGGCGGGCGATCCGGTCAGCGATCCGGGCTCGGTCGCCCTTCTCGGCCTGGGCCTGCTCTACCAGCTCCACGATCGTGGTCAGCGAGTTGTCGGTGCCCGCGGCGGTCGCCTCGACCTCCAGCACGCCGGCGCTGTTGATCGCGCCCGCCGACACCGCTTCTCCGGGCGCGACCTCGACCGGGATCGATTCACCGGTGATCGCCGAAGTGTCCAGGCTCGACCGGCCCGAGCGGACCAGCCCATCGGTCGCGACCCGCTCGCCAGGGCGGACCAGCAGCACGTCGCCGACGGCGATCTCCCTGGCCGGGACCGAGGCGGAGGTCCCGTCGCGCAGCACGGTCGCGGTCTCCGGCACGAGCTTCAGCAGCGCGCGCAGCCCGCCGCGGGCGCGGTCCATCGCCTTGTCCTCCAGGGCCTCGGCGATCGAGAAGAGGAATGCCAGCGCGGCCGCCTCCTCGACGTAGCCGAGGATCACCGCGCCCACGGCGCTGATCGTCATCAGCAGCGCGATCCCGAGCTTGCGCTTCACAACGAGATTCCGGATCGCACCGGGCACGAACGTGTACGCGCCCAGCAGCAGGCCCGCCCAGAACGCGACCAGCGCCGCGATGTGCAGCCCCGACCACTCCAGCGCCAGGCCGGTGCCGAACGCGACGCCGGAGAGGATCGGCACGACCAGGCCGGGATCACGCCACCACGGGCGCTCTGTCTCCTCTGCCTCGTCCGCGGGGCTGGTCATCGGCTCGTCGCAGCCGCAGGCGGCGCTCACGAGGCGCCCCCCGAACTGCTCGCGGCGCAGCAGCCCGGCACCGAGCAGGCCAGGTCGATGCACGGCGCGCTCTCGTCCACGGCGAGGGTCACATCAACCAGTGCCGTCAGCGCCGCGGCCAGGTGCGGGTCGGCGATCTCGTAGCGGGTCTGCCGCCCCTCGGGCTCGGCGACCACGATGCCGCAGTCGCGCAGACAGGTCAGATGGTTGGACACGTTCGATCGGGTCAGCCCCAGCTCGCGCGAGAGCACGGCGGGGTGGCTCGGGCCGTCAAGCAGGGACATCAGGATCCGGGAACGCGTCGGGTCGGCCATGGCCCGGCCGAGCCGGTTCATGACGTCGAGACGCGAAGCAATGGTCAGCATGCGCTGAACTATACAGCAGTCGCTGACCTAATCTCCAGTTGTCGCGCTGCCGCACGCGCTGCGCGCGCTTGCCCTCGTGAGGCGTGATCACCTCTTGCGCCAGCGGGGCCACTTCGGCATCCTGCGGCCCTTCCAGGTCTCCACGAGACCCGCAACCCAGCGGACGGACACGAAGAGCCCGTAGCAGGCCCCGGCGAGGCCAGCGCCGACCACGAGCCACCGGCCGATGCCGAGCCACACGCTCCCGTCCACGTCCAGCGCCCACTGAACACCCATGATGAGCCCGGCGATGCCCATCCAAAGACCGGCGATGACCACGGCCACCGGCAGGAGAACGAGGCACATCGCGGTGGCGGCGGACCAGAGCTGTCGCGCCTCCAGCTTCGCCGTCGCGGCGATGATCCGCTCCGCCCGCCTCGTCGTCTCCTCGTCCATGACCTTCACGAACCCCGCGAGCTTCTTCTGCTGTTCGGCCGGCGTGGCAATCCTCGTGTTCTGCGCCTCGACGGCGGCGAGGATCGAGGTCAACAGCTCCATCGTCTCCGGACTGCCGAGCTGCTGCTACGACTGCTCGCGCTCGTTCTGCTGCTTCAGCCTGTCGAGCGCTGCGCTCATGTTCCTTCTCCTTCTGCTGCTGGTGGTAGTCGAAGAACGCCTGCGCGCCCTCTGGGGTGAAGTCCGCCGAGAGGGCGCTCGCGCGCTTGCCGCGCTCGGCGCGGCCGGGCCGCCACGAAACGGGGGAAATGGCGTCATTAGAGGTACGACACGCCGGCGACACGCCGCCAACCAGCTTCTAATGCTGCAAAACCCCCACCGCAGCCAGCCTCGTGCGCCACGTCGCCTACAAGACCTGGGCGCAGGGCCGATTGGCGCGAAAGAACTCGCCCAGCACCGCCCCTCCAGCAGCATTTCCGCGAAAAAGTTCTCCCAGCACAGCCCCTCCAGTGGCTCTTCCGCGAAAAAGTTCTCCCAGCACAGCCCCTTCAGCGGCTCTTCCGCGAAAAAGTTCTCCCAGCAAGCGCAAAAACGCCGATTTTGGGGTGTTTTAGGCGTGCAGGGCGAACTTTTTCGCGCTCACGTCCACCATCAGAGGTCAAGTCCTGTGGAGTGGTGTAATCGTTTTGTGTCCTTCGGGGTGGGTTATGCGCTGAGTTGGAGTGTGGGTTCC
>NZ_JASONN010000157.1:0-320 GCF_030217285.1 Pauljensenia sp. UMB3104
TTCGGCTGGCCGATGGGCACCCGCGGCCCGCGAGGCAGGCCGGCCTTATCCCTCAGCTACTTCAGCTGCCTCCAGCCACTGTTCTTCCAGTTCCTCAAGCTGGCCGGTGGCCTCACTCAGCTCTTTGCCAATCCGCGCGAGTTCCTCATAGTCCCCGCTCACCGCACAGGCAGCGCTGCGCTCCTGCGCCTTGGCGATCTGCTCGCGCAGCCGCGCCATGCGTTTTTCGATGCGTTGCACCTCTTTGCGGGCTTCGCGCTGAAGGGCACTCGCGCTTTTCACAGTTCCCGCCCCGGACCCGGCGGCCGCCGCCCCAGCGC
>NZ_JASONN010000158.1:0-319 GCF_030217285.1 Pauljensenia sp. UMB3104
GTGTGACCACTGGTCGTTGTAGCTTGGCCCGTTTTGCCCCGGTCGCGCCGGCTGTCCCGGTTGGCCCGGCTGCCTTGCCGAGTTGCCTGCCCATTGCTCATGTGCAGGTGGCATCTGCGCTGTCTGCTGGTCGCGGCTCCAACGGCCGTAATCTTCGTTGGAGTTCGAGCCTTGTGACGCGGGACCTTCGGGGCTGAACCGGCCATCGCCGTCCCGGCTCAAGGTATTCGCGCCTTGTCCATTCCACTGTGCCGTCTGATCTGGATTGGACCCGAATTGGCCTGCGTAGTCGAAACCGTAGGGACTACTGCCGTATCGC
>NZ_JASONN010000159.1:0-318 GCF_030217285.1 Pauljensenia sp. UMB3104
CGGGAGCGTCCATGACCTTGTCGACGTGATTCATCTGCTGGCGGCGTTCTTCCAGCCCGGTCATGCAGCCACCGATGTCTTGGAGCATGGTGGTGAACCGCAGGCACATGCCGATGGTGACCACAGCGTTCAACGCATTCATCTGCCCGCCGAGGGCGAGTTGGGCGGTCAGCCAAATCATTACCACGACAAGGGCTTGGACGAACACTCCGTTTATCAGGTTCGCTAATGTTTCGATCCACAATGCTTTGCGGCTTTTGCGGTCAGCCTGTTTGAATGCCCGATCAAGGGCCGGGTAGTCATCGGCGACATGGCAGG
>NZ_JASONN010000160.1:0-317 GCF_030217285.1 Pauljensenia sp. UMB3104
TTGGGGTTATGGAGAATGCGCCGCCGATCGTGTTGTCGTCAGGGGTTAGCATTGCCCATTCCAGGTCTGTGATAGTTATTTCTGCTGCCGCTGAGTCTGCGCTAAGCGTGTAGGAGTAGTCGTCTATGCGTTCGGTGCGTTTGCCCTCAGGGTTTAGGGCCCGTCTTGCTACTGCCTGAGAGATAACGTATTCGACGGCTTCCGCGTCCAGTCCTTCTAAGGGGCCGAGGCGTCTTTTGATTAGGAGCTCTGCGCCTTTAATCCAAAAGTTCACCTGGGCGATTTCGTCTGGGTCGGCGATTTTTCGGCCTAATGCT
>NZ_JASONN010000161.1:0-316 GCF_030217285.1 Pauljensenia sp. UMB3104
TCGCGACCGGGCCGCAGGGGCCGGGGATCACATCGATATTCGCGTCGAAAATCGCGGAAAGGCGCTCCGGGGTCATAATATCTGCCGGGGTGCCCGCATCCATAACGATGCCCTCCCGCATCGCAATAATGCGATCCGAGTAGCGCGCCGCGAAATTAATATCGTGGATCACCAGCACGATAGTGCGATGCAGCTCGTCGGCGGCCTGGCGCAGGTGGCGCATCATCTGCACCGAATGTGAAATATCCAGGTTATTGAGGGGTTCGTCCAGCAGCACGCAATCGGTTTCCTGGGTGAGCACCATCGCCACGTAGGC
>NZ_JASONN010000162.1:0-316 GCF_030217285.1 Pauljensenia sp. UMB3104
TGAATTCAAAAACATTGAAGGCTTAGAGGTCGGTGCAGAAATCGCAGTAGATACATTCGAAGCTGGCGATGTTGTTGATGTAACAGGGACTTCAAAAGGTAAAGGTTTCCAAGGTGTTATCAAACGCCACGGTCAATCACGTGGTCCAATGGCTCACGGTTCTCGTTATCACCGTCGTCCTGGTTCTATGGGACCAGTTGCGCCTAACCGTGTTTTCAAAAACAAACACTTGGCAGGACGCATGGGTGGCAATCGTGTAACGATTCAAAACCTTGAAATCGCACAAGTTGTTCCAGAGAAAAACGTTATCCTCATC
>NZ_JASONN010000163.1:0-316 GCF_030217285.1 Pauljensenia sp. UMB3104
GTTCACGGACATATCGGAAACTAGTTTCCATTTCGGTTTCCGATTTAGTTTCCGTTTTTTGGTTTCCGATATCCCTTTCTTCCCTTGTCTCTCTTGCGGTTAAAGGCATATCGGAAACTACTTTTTTATTTCCCTTTTTTCGACCTAGATTATTTTGGGATAAAATTCGATTAAGATACTGTTTACTTAATCCTAGTTCTTGAGCTAATTCTGACACAGTTTTACTCATCAGAAACCCCCTCTGCGGTTAAAGCGAAGAAAGGAAAATCAAGAGGAAGCTCGTCAATCTCAATCCCAAGGACATCTGCCAGCTCTC
>NZ_JASONN010000164.1:0-315 GCF_030217285.1 Pauljensenia sp. UMB3104
CGGTTTTCGCGTCGGTGATCGCGGCGTCTGCGATTTGTGCGGTGCCGATGGCGGCGTCTGCGATGTGTGCTTGGCTGATCGCTTTCGACCCGATCATCGCGGCACCGACCGGTGTTTGTTCCCATTGGTTGTTGGTGAGGATGTATTGGCGGGCGATCACGCCGTCTACGCGCACTTGCCATAGCGCGCCCTCCGGTCGGCCAGCCGCGTCCGCTACGTTCGGGTCAACAACGGCAACCGTGAGCCGCCCATCCGAGGTAACCGCAACGTCGTGGGCATCCTGCGCCAACTGGGTAGCACCAGCGGCAGCAGACT
>NZ_JASONN010000165.1:0-315 GCF_030217285.1 Pauljensenia sp. UMB3104
CTGGTAGATGGCGTTGCGCTGTTGTCCGTTCATCTTGCGGAACTCTTCAACGGTGGTGGTCTGCGTGCCGGTGTTGCTCGGGTCCACAGTTGAACTGCCATTGGGCTGGGTGAGCGCGAAACGCGGGTTATCGGCAATGAACTGTTTAATGTGGTCGGCTAGTGCTGCCTGGTCGCTGGTGTTGATGGTTTCGAGTGAGTCGGTGAACCGTTTGGAGTCGGTGAGCATGTCGGGGTCTGCGATACCGTTGGCGGCCTTGTACACGTCGAGGAGCCTTTGGGCGGTTTCCCTGCCGGTTTTTTCTGCCGTGTATTG
>NZ_JASONN010000166.1:0-315 GCF_030217285.1 Pauljensenia sp. UMB3104
TCCCGAGCTCACTGCATGGCGGGTAGCGGGCTTCAAATCGGCCTCAAAGATTCGAATTAAACCCTTGTTACTCTCGAAGGAGGGGTTTGTTGATGATAAGGATGCTGCGAGGCTTGGCATCGAACCAACACCAGACGAGGTGCGTAAAGCAGTTGACGATCCCGGCTGGGTGACTGCCATAAACGTATTGCTCCAGGCAGGTGGTGTTCGAGTGATTCGGCGAAACTGCCTGGGTGAGGAGCGTTGGCGCTCATCAGCATCGTTGCCCGTATCGATGATGCTGGAGTGATGTCGGATGGCAGAGCAGTGGCGTGT